>CACYCW010000129.1 GCA_902773015.1 uncultured bacterium | reverse complement strand
GCTCGATGAAATCCCCAAAGTGCTGAAGGTCGATATCGTTGACCGAGGTACCTTCAACCGGCAGCTCGTCGGCATGAACAAGCAGGGACTTCTGAAGGAGACGCTGCAGTTCCTCACGAGCGGTGATACGACGCTTGTCGGGACCTGATTTCGTCCAGTAATTGCCGCTCTTGTCGGCATACGGCTTCGACGCGCCTTCAGGGACATGGACGACAAGAATAATCTTGCCCTTGATCGTGTGGTATTCCGTGCGCGGATAGACCGACGGCCTCACCGCATCGTTGGCAGCATTCGCAAGTTCGTCGTTGAGTCGCTTCTTGGCGGCGGTCGTGAGTCCGACGATCTCGCCGCCGTCGCCGACGCCGAAAAAGATGACGCCGCCTTGGGCATTGGAGAACGCCGTGAGTTCGGTCGCGAGCTTGGCCACGCCCATCGGACCCGACTTGAACTGGGTTCGGCTGTCCTCGCCTTGCGCAATCCTCTCGACGATCTCCGTGTTGGTCACTTGGCCGGAGTCTCCTTCTGTGCCGCTGCCTTCGCGGCGTCTTCCTTCGCCTTCGCGGCGGCGGCCTTGGCGCGCTCGGCGGCCATGCGCGCGCGAATCGAGTTCTTCGCCCGGCGGCACATCTGGGTGATTGTGCGATACTCCGGGCAGCCGAAGCTGCACGCGCCGCACTCGATGCAGTCCATCACATGGTAGTCGATCTCGGCGGACCGGATGTCGTCCGACTCGACCGCCTTCGAAATCTCCGCTGGGTTGAGGTTCATCGGGCACGCCCGGACGCAGCGTCCGCAGTTGATACACGGCCCCGACCCGTACTGAAAGACCTTCCTCTTCGAGAGGAGCAGCAGTCCCGATGTCGTGCGCGTGGTGCCGATCTCAAGGGTCGAGACGGCGAAGCCCATCATCGTACCGCCGGAGATGACCTTCGCCGGTGGCTCCTTCTCGCCGCCGCAGAAGGCGACGAGATCGGCGTACTTCGCGCCGAGCGGCGCCTCAATGTTCTTCGGCTCGACGACCGCGTCACCAGAGACAGTCGTGACGCGAGAGAGGAGCTTCTCGCCCTTCTCCACCGCATCCGCGATCGCGGCGACAGTGCCGACGTTCTCGACGACGCAACCGACGTCGATTGGCAGGGCCGGCGGCTCGGGCACGACCCGACCGACCGTCGCGAAGATCTGGTGCTTCTCGCTGCCCTGCGGATAGAGGACCGGCAGGACCACGATCTCGACATTGCCTTCGATGTCCGCGAACGCCTTCTCCATCGCTTCGATCGCCTCGGGCTTGTTCGCCTCGATCGCGATGCGCACCGCGGGGCCTCCGAGGATCTTGCGCATGATCTCCACGCCGACGCGGATGCGATCCGCGCGCTCCATCATCACCCGGCAGTCTGCCGTGAGGTAGGGCTCGCACTCCGCGCCGTTCAGAATGAGGTACTCGCAGCGCTTGCCGGGCGGCGGACTCAGCTTGACCACCGTCGGAAAGCCCGCCCCGCCCATGCCGCAGATGCCCGCGTCGTTGACGCGCGCAAGGAGCTCCTCCCTGGTGGCGGTCTTCCAGTCCAGCGGCTGCAGGGCGAAGTCGCTTTCGGTCGGCAGCGGGGCCAGGGCCGCTGGAGGCTGGGTCCCGTCAGCGGCGGCCGACGTGGCGGCAGGAGCTGGCGGCGTCGCCGTCGTATCCAAGATGACGGCTGGTGCCTTGCCGCCGGCGGGACCGAGCCGCGGCTCGACGGCCTTCACCTTGCCGCTCGCCGAGGCGTAGACGGGCACCGAAATGAACCCGTTCCGCTCGCCGAGAAGCTGCCCCCTGACCACATAGTCGCCCGCCTTGACGACGCACTTCGCCGGCGCACCGAGATGCTGGCTCATCGAAATGACGAGTTCGGCCGGCAACGGCAGCCGCTCGATCGGCTTCCCTCGCGCGAGTTCCTTATTGTAGTCGGGGTGAACCCCGCCTTTGAAGCTGAATGGGCTTTTTACGGTTTTCATTTCGTCTCTTTCGATTGCCGTCGGTTGCTGTCGGTTCGGTTGCTGTCGATCGCCGTCGGTTGCCGCCGATTCAATTGCCCTCGAGGTCAGTGGCCGCTCTCGAAGTGGGGGTCGACGCTCATGCACTTCGCCGGGCATTTCGCGACGATCTGCTCGTCGTCCGGCGGGTTCTCGTAGTTGACCTTCGCGAGGAAGCCCTGGAACGTGAAGTGGCCGGCCTCCTTGCCGCCGGAGTTCTTCTCGCAGAG
>CACYCW010000128.1 GCA_902773015.1 uncultured bacterium | reverse complement strand
GACGAGCGCCGCCGTCCCGTGACGACCGTCGCACCGTCGCAGAGCGCATCGTTCATCGCATCGAACCAGCCTTCGGAGACGATGTTGTCCGCGTCGAAGACGGCAATCGCGTCCACCCCCCCGCGCGCAAGAAGCCGCTGGATGCCCCACGCGAGCACATCGCCCTTGCCGGCGCTCGGCTCGGTCTTCTCCCAGACGGTCGCGCCCGCCGACCGTGCCCGCTCCGCCGTCGCGTCCGTGCAGTTGTCCGCCAGGACGATGATTTCGCGGCGATCCGCCGGATACCGGCTCATCAGCACGCTCTTCACCGGTAGTCGGATGACCCGCTCCTCGTTACGGGCGCAGATGAGAACGGCAAACCGGAGCCGGCGATTCGCGCGCGGGTGACGTCTTGACGGTTTGATGAGTCCCACGAGCACCACGAGACTCGACCAGAGAAAGACAATGCTGAGCCCGAGGCACAGGATGTCTAAGATGAAAGTCACCGTCGCGTTAGTCATCGCGCCACCGCCTGTGCATCCAGAGGTACTGCTCCGGATAGGCGCGGATCGCCGCCTCGAGCCGGTCATTGAGGAGCTGCGTCGCGGCGTCGCGGAACGTGTCCGGAGGAAAGACAATGGGGTCATCGCCGACCATGCGGTAGCGATAGGGGGCGATGCGCACAAACGAGCCAACCACGACCGGGCACCCGGTGCGAATCGCAAGCCGCGCGGCAGAGGTGACGGTGGGGGCCGGACGGCCGAAGAACCGGACGTGCGCACCCCCGTAGGCGTACTGGTCCATGAGGATCGTCATCGCCGCGTTCTCACGCCGCCACTGGTCGAGGATGCCGCGCGTGATGCCGTGCTTGCGGTCGATCACCGTAACCGGCCCGCGAAAGTGGTGATTCTTCATCCAGCGCTGAAGGAACTTCGAATCCATCACGCGCGCAATGGCGATCATCGGGCGGACGATCGAGAGGATGTTCGTCGCCGCCTCCCAGCAGCCATGGTGGCCGGAGACGAGAAGAATCGGCTCAGTGGGACGCTTCAGGAGAAGGTCGACAGCCTTCGGCGAGGCACCCTCCCAGTCGAGGTGCTCGAGGTAGTTCTCGCGGTTGACGACCCCAGGCACGCAGAGGGCCTCGCACATGTGACCGACGAAATGGCAGAACGCCCGACGGGCGATGCGCGCCGCCTCGCGCGGATCATCGGCCACGCCGGCGCGGCGGATGTTCTCGACAGAGATGCGTCGGCGACGGATGAAGAACGGCCAGAGGAGCGACGCGAGGCCGCAGCCGAACCCGTACGCCTTTCTCTGGATGATTGTCATCAATGCCGTGCGGCGCAGAACGAACGCGTGTCGCCTAGCTCTCGAAGCGAATCGTGGCGGCACGCCCGTGGCCGTCCAGTCCCTCCACTGCGGCGAACGCCTCGATCGTCGCGCGTGTCTCCTGGAGATCGTCGCGCGTGAAGGCGACGAAGCTGTGGCGGCGGCGGAAGTCGTCCGGCGTGAGCCCGTTGAACATGTTCGCCGCACCGCCGGTGGGCAGCACATGGCTCGGGCCGGCGACGAAGTCGCCTGCCGACTCGGGCGTCCATGCGCCGACGAACACGGCGCCGGCGGAGCGGACACCACGCATCACGCGACGCGCGTTCCGCGTCATGATCTCGAAGTGTTCGGGGGCGAATCGGTTCACGATCTCCAGCCCCTCGGCGACGGACTTCGCGACGACGATGAGGATGCCATCCCGGTCGATGACGCGCTGCACGAGGGCCTTGCGCGAGAGCGTTTCGGTCTGGCGCAGCACCTCCGCACGAATTCGCTCGGCGAACGCCCGCGACGTGCAGACACAGAGCGACTTCTCGTAGCCCGAGCCGTGCTCGGCCTGCGAGAGAAGGTCGGCCGCGATCCAGCGGACGTCAACCGACCCGTCGGTCAGGACGGCGATCTCACTCGGACCTGCGACCTGGTCGATCGCCACATAGCCATAGACCTGACGCTTGGCGGCAGTCACGAAGGCGTTGCCGGGGCCGGCGATCTTCTGCACCTTGCGGCAAGTGCGCGTGCCAAACGCCATCATCCCGATTGCCTGGATGCCGCCGACGCGGTAGATCTCGGTCGCGCCGGCGAGACGAAGAGCGTAGAGGAGGACGGGGTTCACGGCGCCGTCGCGCCCGGCCGGCGTGCAGGCGACGATCTCCTTCACACCGGCGGCCTTCGCGAGCGTGACGGTCATCACCGATGTCGAAGCGAGAGGCGCGGTACCGCCCGGAATGTAGACGCCCACGCGCTCCATCGGGGAGAAGAACTCTCCGGCCGTGCCGCCGCGAGGCGTGCGCATCGTCCAGGGCGCGCGAAGCGATGCCTTGGAGAAGCGGAGGACGCGCCGATGCGCATCTCGCACCGCAGCGAGGATGCGACGGTCAATCCCGTCCGCGAGACGCGGATCGTCCGCGACACGCAGATCAGCGGGACGCCGCGCGCGAAAGCCCTCGAAGCGCGCAACGGCGCGCATCACGGCCGCGTCACCGTCCTTGCGGATGTCCGCGAGAACCCTGGCTGCGGCGGCCTCGGCCTCGGCGGGGAACGCCGGCCGTGCATTGAACGCCGCGATACGCCGATCACCGGCCTTGACGATGCGAATCATAGTCCCTTCACCCTGCTGCCCAGCATGCACTTGACAGTGCACTCGACGGCCGGCTCGCCCTTGGCGTTGGGTTCGCCGTTGCGATAGCCCTTGAACGAATAGGTGCCGAGCGGCACGCGCTCGCGCACGATCGACGCGACGGTGACGAGCTTGTCGCCGGGGTGAAACGGCTGTCTCACCCGCACCCCCTCGATCGCCGCGACGGCGAACGCCACCTGGTTCTCGAGGACGCCGCGCGCAACGACCGCCGCGCCGGCGATCTGCGCCATGGCCTCGATGAGGATGACGCCGGGCACGATCGGGAACCCCGGGAAATGCCCCTTGAAGAAGTCATTCTTCTCCAGCGTGAACGTATACTCGCCAATTGCCCCCGTCTCGTCTGCGGAGATGAGTCGGTCAACGAACAGGAACGGGGGACGGTGCGGCAACAGTGACTCGCCGCTCAGGTTGAACTCGTGCTTGAACTTCGGCAATTCCATCGCCATGCTCCTTCACTGCGCCTTCTTCAGCACGAGCACGCCGTTGTGGCCGCCGAAGCCGAGGGAGTTCGACATGGCGACGCGAATCTCGCGCTTCACGCCGACGTTCGGCGTGTAGTTGAGGTCCAGCGGCACCTCGCCCTTCGCGGCGTCCACCTCGAGGTCGGGCGTGTCATAGTTGATCGTCGGCGGCACGAAGCCCTCGGTGATGGCGAGCGCGGTGATCGCCGCCTCCAAGGCGCCGGCGCCACCCAGCACGTGGCCGTGCATCGACTTGGTGGACGAGATGTTGATCTTCCGCGCCTGCTCCTCGCCGAAGACCGTCTTGAAGGCCTTCGTCTCCATCTGGTCGTTGAGATGGGTCGAGGTTCCGTGTGCGTTGATATAGTCGACGGTCGTCTTGTCGGTGACGCCGGCGTCTTTCAGCGCCAGCTCCATCGCCTTGATCGCGCCGACACCGGCCGGATCGGGAGCGGTGATGTGATAGGCATCGGCCGTCGCGCCATAGCCGGCGAGTTCGGCGTAAATTCGCGCGCCGCGCGCCCGGGCGTGTTCTTCGGATTCGAGGATCAGCACGGCCGAGCCCTCACCCATCACGAAGCCGTCACGGCCTGCCGTGAATGGCCGACACGCAGTCTCGGGCATGTCGTTGTAGTGCGTCGAGAGAGCGCGCATCTTCATGAACCCGCCCACGGTGAACTCGGTGATGCAGCCTTCGCTGCCACCGGCGACCGCGACATCAGCGCGCCCCGATCGGATCATGTCCAGCGCCAGTCCCAGCGCATCCGTCGAGCTCGCGCACGCCGTCGCCACCGACAGGCAGGGGCCCTTCGCGCCGAGCGCGATCGACACGTTGCCCGGTGCCTCGTTCGGGATGAGTTCCGGGACGGCGAGCGGGGAGAGGCGATCGGGGCCGCGGTCGAAGAGAACCTTGTAGTTCTCGCCGGTCACATCGATGCCGCCGATGCCCACGCCGAAGATCGTCGCCACCCTATCCATGTCGGGACGGTTAGCCTCGGCGTACCCGGCGTCCTTCCACGCCTCGGTAGCCGCGGCGACGGCGAACTGGGAGAACCGCGCCATGTGCCGGGCGGCCTTGCGATCAAGCAACCCGCCGCCGATCGCGTAGTCCTCGAAACCCTTCACCTCGGCGGCGACCTGACAGGTGCACCTCGACGCGTCGAACCGCGTGATGCGCCCGACGCCCGGCCGGCCGGCCTTGATGCTCTCCCAGACGGACGCCTTGCCGTTGCCGCTCGCACAGATCATCCCGATTCCGGTGATCATGACCTTCTTCATTTTCTCTTCTCCTTCTTCGTTGCTTAAGACTTGACGCCGAGATCGCTGAGCTTCATCGAAATGACGCGCGAAATGCCCTTCTCCTGCTGCGAGACGCCGTAGACGAGATCGGAACCGGCGATCGTGTGCTGGTTGTGGGTAATGATGAGGAACTGGCTCTGGGCGAGGAACTCCTTGAGCTGTTCGACGAAGCGACCGATGTTGGCGTCGTCGAGCGCGGCGTCGAGCTCGTCCAGCATGCAGAATGGCGCCGGCTTGATCATGAAGATCGAGAAGAGGAGCGCCACGGCCGTCATCGTGCGCTCGCCGCCGGAGAGGAGCGTCACCGACTGGGGACGCTTGCCGGGCGGGCGGGCGATGATGTCGATGCCGCACTCGAGCGGATCCTCCTCGCTCTCGAGTAGCACGAGGCGCGCCTCGCCGCCGCCGAAGAGCCGCGTGAACATCGTCTGGAAATTGCGGTTCGCCTGCTCGAACGTCGAGCGGAACATCCCGCTCGAAGTCTCGTTGAGGTTGCCGATGAGCTCCATGAGCTGGGCCTTGGCGGCCTGGAGGTCCTCCTCCTGCGCCTTCTCCTTCGCGTAGCGCTCCTCGAGCTCGCGGCACTCGTCGATTGCGACCATGTTGACGGGGCCGAGCTCGGCGATCGCGGCCTGGAGACGCGCGACCGTGCCCTCCAGCGCCTCCATCGGCGGCACGACGCCCTTCTTCCACTCCGGATCCGGCTCGCGCATCACCGCGTCCGCAAAGAGCCCGTACTCGTCCTGCAAATGCTCGTAGACGTTCTGGCGGCGCATCGTCGCCTCGGCGCTCTGCACCTCGAGCTTGCCGCGGAAGTCCTTGGCGCGGTCGAGCTCGGCGCGACGGGAAGCGACCTCCTGGTCGGCGGCGGAGATGCGCTCGAGCATCTCCGCCCGATGGCCGCGCTCGTCGTTGATGCGCGATACGAAGGCGCTGGCGTTCTCCTTGAGTGCGTCGAGCTGCGAGACGAGATCGCCCGACTCCTCGGTCAGGCGCGCAATGGAATCCTCGTAACCGCGGATACCCTCCTCGCGACCGGCGATGGCACGCTCAAGCTCCTCGCGACGGTTGCGCGCGGCGTCATTCTGCTGGCCGACGAACGACAGTTCCTGCTCCATCTGGCTCACGGCGATACGCCGCTCGGTGAGCAGTTGGGACTCTCGCATATTCCCGGCCTCAAGCCGCTGGAGCTCCCCGGTGTCATTCTCAATGCGATCGAGGAGCGCATCACGCCGTGCTGTCGCGTCCTCCACCTGGGCCGAAAGCGTCTCGAGCTGGGCGAGGACGTCGGCATTCGCGGTGCCGGCATCAAAGGAAGACTTCGGCACACGCAGCTCAAGCTGACCGTCGCGCACGGAGAAGGCCGTCTTGATGGACGGCGCGCCCGGCGCGACATAGAGCCCGCCGAGCGCCTTCTCGGCATCCTCGCGACAGGCGTCGGCCACGACCACGCAGTCCAGGAGACGACGGCCGGAGTCCCCCGCCCCACCAATCGTCGCCGTCACGCTCTCCTCGTCGTCGATCACCTCCTGTTCGTGGCGCAACTTGAGCTTCATGAGCTCCTCGCGGCGCTCGTTCGCCTCGCGCTCGAGTCGCACGGACTCGAGCCGCGCGGCCTGAACCGAGGTGCGCAGCTCGTCCATTCGCCTCTGCGAGGCATCAAACGCAGTCTCGGCATCAGCTAGAGTCCCTTTCGCCGCGGCCAGCGAATCGGTGAGGAGGCGAGTCTTCTGCTCGAGCGACTCGGCCTGCAGCCGCACCTCGTCCAGCGCCCGGCGAGTGCCCTCGATCTCGGCGCGATCGCGCTCGGCGAAGGACTTGTACTCGACGATGCGCTGGGCGTTGACGCCGATCACCTCCTGCGCGCGGCGGTAGGCGCCTTCCGCCTCCGCCTGATGTGAGGCGAGCAGCTGGAGACGCTCCTCCAGCTCGTGGATCTGCTGGTGAAGCTCCTGAGCCTGCGCCTCCGCGGCGGAGACGACCTCCTGGGCCTCGGCGATCGCCTTGTCGACCTCGTTGCGGTTGCGCGCGTTCTGCTCGAGCTCCTGATCGAAACCGTGGATGCGCTGCTTGGAGACGTAGATGTCGAGACCGCGCAGCTCGTCGCGCAGTTCCTTGTAACGCCGCGCCTTGCCGACCTGACGCTGCAGGGAACCGATCTGGCGCTTCATCTCTCGAAGGACGTCCTGCTCACGAAGGAGGTTCTGCTCGGTCTGATCGATCTTGCGCAAGGCCTCCTTGCGGTCGGCCTTGAACTTGGTGATGCCGGCGGCCTCCTCGAAGACGGCGCGCCGATCCTCGGGGCGGGAGGAGAGAATCGCGTCGATCTGACCCTGGGCCATCACCGAGTAGGATGACGTGCCGATGCCCGTGCCCATGAAGAGATGCTGCACGTCCCTCAGACGGCACGCCTGCTTGTTGATGAAATATTCGCCGGATCCGTCCCTGTAGACGCGACGGGTGATGGTCACCTCATGGTAGTCGGTGCCGAGCTCCTTCTCACAGTCGGCGAAGGTGATTGAGACCTCGGCGAGCCCAAGGGGCTTGCGCGTGTCCGTTCCGTTGAAGACGACGTCGACGAGCTTCGAGCAGCGCAACGCCGTCGGTTTCTGCTCCCCAAGCACCCAGCGAATCGCATCCGACACGTTCGACTTGCCGCAACCGTTCGGACCGACAATGGCAATGAGCCCCGGCTCAAAGGTGAGCCGGGTACGATCGGCGAAACTCTTGAAGCCGATGAGGTCGAGCTGCTTTAGGTACATTGACGAGTATTATACCAAAATTAGCCGCCGCTGTGCGAAAGGACACCTCGGCCCGCTTCTCAGCGCGAAAGGAGCGAAAGGAGACGGTTGAGCTGCTCGATGTGGCCGTTCACCATGGCCGCCTCGAGGCCCTCGGTGAAGAACGATCCGTAGGCCTCGTAACCGCCCTCGCGGAGGGCCGAGTCCACGGGCAGATAGCCGTAGTTGCCGTTGACGATGCAGGCCGGGATCGTCACCTTGAATGGCGAACGCGCCTTGACCGCGACGCCATACGCCGTGAACGGCTCGCCGGGAAAACCCGTGAACGCGAGGGAGTCGCCGATCGTGACGGCGCTGAGCGGGAACTCAATGAAGTCCGGCGCGTTCTCGAGGTGGACGATTCGCCGCGCTCCCGCCGCGTTGGTCGTCTTCTGCATGCCGACGCCAGGGACCTCGGCGAATCGCCCGGCCTTGACAAGTTCCATGACGCGATGCGCCTCGGCAAGCTCCTCAGGATTGCCCTTGTTGGCCCGCGCGCGCGCCCGCGCGATGCCGAAGCCGACCTTGCCGGACGGGATGGACCGGCAGATGTCCCAGAGGCCGAGCACCGTGCCAGCGACCACACGGCCCATGTGGATGTGGCAGCGCCCGCTTCTCTTGCCAAGACCTTGCGCCTTCGGATCGACATTGATATGGTTGGTATCGCCTTGGGCACCGTTAATGAAGATGCACTTCACGTTGTCGAGCGAACGCTCGACCGTCTCGCGGACGACACGCGGCCAGTCGGCCGATATCCGGGTGCCGCCAATCGTATCCGGGTGGCACTGAAAGTTTACGAGGGCGATCGTGTCCTTTCCCGGGCGGTCGATGCGCACGAGCTGGACCTGCTCGTCGGGCTGGCCGATGGGGCCGACGATGTCGGGATTGCCCACGCCAGGATTGGTGCGGCAGGTGCCGTCCTTCATGCGAAAGCGGCGGATGAACGATATGCCCTTAGCCTCGCCGCGGGCGACGGAGAGCGTGGCCGGCGCGAGATCATTGAGCGCAAGTTTCGCAACTGAGGCGAGACGGTCCCTGATCTGACGTCCGTAGGGTGTCGCCTTCTCGAAGGAGTCGAACATCTCTCCGTAGACGCAATTCCCGACGCCCGGGCCGGTGTGAGTGTGGGTGCAGGCGATGAAGACTGCCTCGGGCGGAAGCCCCGTCATCTCGGCAACTCCCTTGCGATAAAGGTCAAAGAACGCCCGCAGGTTGATGATGTCCACCGAGATGACGACCGCCCGATTCGTCCCGTCCGAGAACGCGACGGCAATCGCATCGAGCGGATCGAGCACCCCGTCGGCGTAGCGAACCTGGGAATAGCCGGTCATGTCCACCCCGAGCGGAGGTGTGACATCCAGCCGGGCAAAGCCCACCTCGAACGCGGCTGACGCGGCAAATGCGCAGACCATCATGAGCAACGCCAGTGGTTTCTTCGTCGTCATTTCTCTTTTCCTTTCTAATGTCGAGGTTGTCTTGTCGTTCACCGCTTCGCCAAAAGGGCTGCGAAGGCGCCATCATGGCCGGTCTCGAAGGGAATCGACTCCTCGCTGCGCACGAGCGAGAAATCGGGACGACGCTCGAGGAATGCCTCGACCTGTCCGAGGTTCTCCTCGGGCTCGTTGGAACAGGTCGAGTAGACGAGCCGTCCGCCGGGCGCGAGGCATGCGACGGCGCGATCGAGAATCTCGGCCTGGAGCTTCACAAGCGTCGCGAGACGCTCCGCCGACCAGTTCCAGCGCGCGTCGGGACGACGGCGAAGGACGCCCGTGTTGGAGCACGGCGCATCGACGAGAACCTTCTCAAAAGCCGTCGATTGTCCTGGATCGCCGTCGAGCGAAGTGACGACTGCTACCTTGTCGGCGAGGCCGACGCGCGCGAGGTTGGCCTCGAGGCGGCGACGACGGCGCGGATTGACCTCGCAGGCCGTCACCGCCGCGCCGCGCCAGGCAAGCTGGATCGCCTTGCCGCCTGGCGCCGCGCAGGCGTCGAGGATGCGCTCGCCAGGCTGCGCGTCGACGAACGACACCGCGAGCGCCGTGCCGGGATCCTGCACGATGAACTCGCCTTCCGCATAGCCAGGAAACTCGGCGACGCGCCGACCGCGCTCAAGCGCGACGAACGTGCCGTCGCGCCGCGCGAGGAACGTCTCCGCCGGCTGGTTGTGCCAGCGGCAGAGGCGCTCCGCATCCGCCGCGCCGAAACGCGCCTCCCAACGGCGCACGAGTTCCGTCGGAAAGCTCTCGCGCTCCTCGAGCGGGGCCGAAGCAAGCGCACCCTCGAGTTCCGCGCGCCGACGGATGAGATTGTGGAGAACGCCGTTCACGACGCGGGCGACCGAGGGGTTGGGACACGCCTTCGCGGCGCTGACCGTCTCGTTGACCGCCGCGTAATCGGGAACCTCGTCCATATAGAGGATCTGAGCCGCGCCGACGTAGAGGAGTGCCTCCAACTCGCCCTTCGGCCACTGGCGCACGAGTACGCCCAGCAGCCGACGAAGCGTCCGCAGTCGACGAATCACGGTGTAGACGAGGTCTTGCACGAAGGCGCGATCCGGCCCCTCCGGCAGCAACTCCGCCGGATATTCCTTCGTCCGCAACCAGCGCAGCACGGCGAACGCCGCCGCTCGACGGGAAGCACTCACCTCAATCCGCCGCCATCCAGAGTCCGAGGGACTTGAGATCCGCCGCGTCCAGCGCGTAGGCCGGGTCGATCTCGATCGGCAGGGTCGCGGGCACGGTCACGCCGATCTCGGCGAACCAGCGACGCCACTTCGCCTGCAGGTCGGCCTTGCAGGTGGCCGGCGAATCGCCGCCCTCGGCGTTCTTCACCGGCGAGAACTCGTCCTTCTGGTCGAAGGCGAGGAACGCCGCGCGACGCGCGTTCGGCAGGATGTCGAAGATGAACTTCTCGAACTTGTAGCCGTTCGGCTCCGTCGGCTTCACCACCTTGCCGTTCTCGACATACGGGATCTTCTTGAACGCCAGATGCAACGGCATCGCCTTCGCCGCCTCGCGCTCGAGGAACGAGCGGTCGAAGACGTGGATCGCCGGCGAGCCGTAGAGGAAGTAGAGCCGGTCGCCCTTCTTACGGAGGCACTGCTCCTTCGTCATCTCCGTATACTCGACCATGCGAAAGGTGGTGCCGAACTGCATCGGCACGCCGACCTTCTCGAATGGATCGCGCTTCGCGCAGAG
>CACYCW010000127.1 GCA_902773015.1 uncultured bacterium | reverse complement strand
GTTCAGGGTACGATGACCACGGACAACTACGGGAAAACCACGTGGCGCGATTCGATGGGGCGAACCCAGGGCACGATGACCACCGACCGCTACGGCAAGACCACCTGGCGCGACGGACAGGGACGCCTCCAGGGCACTGCCACCACCGACCGCTACGGCAAGACCACCTACCGCGATGCGCAAGGCAGAATCCAAGGCACGAAGACAACGAAATAGCCGATGGCGGGCGTGTTTGCTTTCGTCCTTGCGCACATCGATGAGGAAGATTTGTGGAGGGACCCCGTTTGTGATGTTAATTTTGGCGCTGAAAGGCGATGTTTCGGTAAATTATCGCAGGACGATGGTTTTTTTCAGGTGTTTGTGAGGCGGCTCGGTCGGTGAGCCGTGCATGTCTGCGCAGGTGCGGTCGGGGACCGCAAATGAGATGCCCCATCATTTCTGCATTCTGACGACATCCCCAGAAAAAACCGCAATCGCCTGTCTGAAGGGTGAAAATTGTGGTATAATATCCTCACAATTCAGAAGGGGTAGGCCCGAGGACTGTGAATACATAAGGAGAAAGGAATACAGACAGGATGAAGAGAACGGCTAAGGTCATCGCACTCGGAATTGTCGCGCTCGGATCGTTCACGCTCATGGCGGCACCCGGCAAGGGCGATCCGGTGGCGCAAGGGTTCGTCAACTGGCAGGGTGTCACCGAGAAGAAATGGCTCAGTGGCCGTCACCTGTGCCCGTCCGACCTGCGGCATAAGATCACGATCATCTTCGATCTCGAGGCTGACGACACGCTTCAGGGCAACTTCATCAAGCTCGGGGGACTCGTCCAGAGGGATGGCATCTCCGGCTTCCATGCCGGTGACAACTGGGAGACGCGGGTGTTGCCGCGCAATGTCATGTTCGTCGTCTCGCTGCACGGCGGCAAGGACATCCAGGAACGGCTGGTTGCCGCGCAGAAGATTCCCAAGGACTCGAAGCCGGAAGTGAGCGCGGCGATCCAGGCCTTTCGCAGCCCGACCGTCGGCATCTACGAGGATCTCACCTACGAGGGCGCGCCGGATCTCACGGGCAAGCGCCCGTATGTCTACGTGATGGGTCCGACCGGCACGGAGCCGCTCTTCGCCGGAACGGTGGACGGAAAGACCGTGCGTGACGTCGGCGCGGCGATCACGAAGGCGGAGAAGAAGATGAAGGCGGACGGTTTCAAGTGGATCCCGTTCTACGGCTCGTATGAGGACGCGAAGGACTACCCGATCTTCGCGAAGACGCTTCTCAAGGGCAAGACGGCGAAGATGGCTCCGATGAAGCCGGTCGAGAAGGAGCTCCTGAAGGGCGTCTCCGCGAAGGATCCCGAGAAGTCGAAGGAGGCCCAGATCCTCTTCGACGCGCTTAACCAGACGCGCAGCGACCTTCTCATGCGCATCATCCTGGAGGCACGCGAGTGTCCGCATCGCGCCGTGTATGACGCGCAGCAGCTGCTGAAGTTCTGGCCGGCCGAGCGCAAGCAGCTCGACATCGTTATGGCGCGCATCCAGAAGAACCCCGAGGCGATGAAGATCGCCCAGATCTACTGCAAGATCATGGTGTGGGCCGACCCCGAGTTCACCTGCAAGAATGCGGGCGAGGCGAAGAAGATCGTCGCCGAGCTCAACAAGATCAAGAGCAAGGATATCGCCAAGCTCAAGGAGTCGAAGAACATCATGGTGCAGAACGGTGCGCTTTTGATGGACTCGCAGCTCGACGAGCTCATCTCGTCCATCCCCCTGCGCGTCCCCGAGAAGTGACGACCGGACCGCATTGAGATATGTTGCAGGACGACCAGCTGACACCGTTGTTCCCGCCCCCGGGAAAGACTCCGCGCGAGGACACCGCCGCGGTGATGAGGTTCTACAAGCTGCCGCAGGGCTTCTCCCGCGAGGTTTTGCGCGAGGCCAGTGCCGTCGCCGCCGTTTCCCCGTCGGAGGACCAGTCGCTCGGGAGGCGGCTCGACCTGCGTCGTCGGTTCATCTTCACATGTGATCCCGAGACTGCGCGCGACTTCGATGACGCGCTCTCGCTCGAGACCGACCGTCGCGGCAACCGCGTGCTTGGCGTGCACATCGCCGACGTATCCCACTACGTCCGGCCCGGATCCGCGCTCGACCGCGAGGCCTACCGACGCTCGACGAGCGTCTACCTCTGCGACCGCGTCGTGCCGATGCTGCCCGAGGTGCTCTCGAACGGCGTCTGCTCGCTTGTGCCGGGCGAGGACCGTCTCGCGTTCTCGGCGTTCATGACCTTCGATCGCGACGGCACGCTCGTCGCGAGCCGCTTCGCGCGCTCGGTCATCCGCTCAAAGGCGCGCTTCACCTACGAGCAGGTCATGTCCGTCATCAGCGGTGCCGACCGCGTCTCCGGCCCCGCGGGCGCGGCGATCGGCAAGCGCGAGGCACGGACGATCCGGGCGATCTCCGCCCTCGCCCAGCAGCTTCGCGCGCGGCGCTTCGCCGCGGGGGCGCTCGATCTCGAGATGCCCGAGACCGAGGTGCGGCTCGACGACAACGGGGAGCTTGCGGGACTGGTGACGCGTCCCTACGACGAGTCACACCAGATGATCGAGGAGTGCATGGTCGCGGCGAACGAGGCGGTCGCGAAGTCGCTGTGGACGCGCGGCGTGCGCATTCTCGCGCGGCTGCACGAGCCGCCGGATCCCGAGAAGCTGCAGCTCCTGCGCGCGGAGCTGCGCGGTCTCGGGGTGAAGATGGGGTCGATCGAGAACCCGAAGGTGTTCGCGCAGTTCCTCCAGTCGATCAAGAGGCATCCGCTCTACCCGACGCTGTCGGTGATGGTGTTGCGGTCGATGAAGAAGGCCATCTACAGCGCCGAGGCGATCGGCCACTTCGGCCTCGCGAAACGCTACTACGCCCATTTCACCTCGCCGATCCGCCGCTATCCCGACCTGACCGTGCACCGTCAGCTTGCCGCGCAGCTCGAGGGCGGCAACGCACGCGTGCCGGCGTCGCTCCTGTCGCGCTGGGCCGAGCACACGAGCGAGCGCGAGGAGATCGCCGCCGAGGCCGAGCGCGGGCTCGTGGAGATCAAGAAGTTCCGCTTCATGGAGGACCAGCTTTACTCCCGGCAGGTTATCGACTACGACGCGGTGGTGGTGAAGTGCCTGCCGTTCGGCTGCTTCGTGGAGATTCCCGAACTGGCCGTCACGGGACTCGTTCACGTTTCGCTTCTGTCGCGGCGGTATGTGCGCTTCAACGAGAGCGACCAGTCGCTTTCCGCCCCGGGCGGCGGCAGCTGGCGGGCGGGCGACCGGCTGCGTGTGCATGTCGCACGCGTCGACTTCACCCAGCGGCGCATTGATTTCGTTCCCGTCGGCGAGGTCCGTCGGGAGCGTCCGGCGACCGGACGGAAGGGGCGTCAGAAGGGGGAGCCCCGATGACGCTCGCGTTGCTGGCCGTGAACCTTCTGCTGGGCGCCTCCATGGTGTCGGGTGTCGCGCCGCCGCGTACGCAGTTCCGCATCGACCCGACGGTCGAGGGCCTGAAGCACGACGGCTATGTGGTCGAGCAAGCGCCCGATGGCGCGCTCACCGTGCGCGGGAAACGTCCGCGCTCGCTCTTCTTCGCCGCCGGCGAGGTGTCGCGCTGGGCGAACGCGAAGAGCTACCCGTTCGTGCGTGATCCGTTCTTCGCGACGCGCGCTCTCAGCTACGGCAAGTCCATCCATCCACTGCGCGAGTGGATCGCCGCCACCGGATGCAACCTCGTGCAGGTCGGGCGCGATGGCGCGGTCACGCTCGAGAAGAGCATGCCGGAGGTGTTCGAGCGCCTCTCCGCGAAGGATCGCGAGAGCCTCGTGCAGCGCAACGCGGAGGATCGCGAACGGCTCGCCCGCCTCGTCCGGGAGTGCGCCGCGGCGGATGTGCCGGCCTACCAGCTGCTCTATGGGTGCGACGCGTCGAAGTGGTCGAAGCCGCTCCTCGACGCGCTCCTTGCGGCGCATCCGTCGGCAGCGGCGACGCCGCCGGTCAAGTCATGGGAGAAGGGCATCCTCTGCCCGAGCGACCAGGCGACCTGGACCTTCCTCAGCGCCTACGCGGCGGAGATCGCGCAGCTCGCCCCCTTCGAGGGGCTGATCGTGACGTTCTGGGATGACTACGGGCTCAACTGCAAGTGTGCGCGCTGCAGGAAGCTGGGACTCGACCGCTTCGGCAACCAGATCGCGGTGATCATCGCCTGCTACGAGCGGGCGCTGCGCAAGCTCGGCAAGAAACTGATCGTGCGCACCTGGTCGAGCGGCGCGCCGCACGACCTCAAGGGCGAATGGGTGCACGCGCCCGGCTATGCCGGTGTCGAGGATGCGTTCGCGCTCTGGGGCAAGACGTTCGAGTATGCCGCGAAGGGCACGGTCTTCCAGACCAAGGTCTACAACTGCGACTGCCAGCCCAACCCGCCGTTCTCCAACCTCCTCGGTCGCGCTGAACCCCATCGCGAGTTCGCCGAGTGGCAGATCACCGGCCAGACCGTCGGGCGGCAGTGGCTTCCGGTATCGGTCGTCAACCACACCGCGAAGACGATGCGGCGCGCAGCGGAACTCGTCGGCGCGGAGGGCGGCGTGTTCCTCTACGCCGGGCGATACAAGAACCCGGGCTACGAGGCGCTCGACGACATCGCCAACTCGGTGAACGTCCACGCCTGGCGGCAGCTTTCCTGGAATCCGGAAGAGGATATCGACGGCCTCTGGCGCGAGTGGGCGCAGCCGATCTACAGCAATG
>CACYCW010000126.1 GCA_902773015.1 uncultured bacterium | reverse complement strand
TTCTCTACATCCTGACGGTGCCCGTGACGGGCATGGTCTTCCTCCGCGTGCGCGCCCGGTATGAGCGTCGGCGGACCAGGGGAGAAGATTGCGGATGCGCCCTTGACGCGGGCGCAACGAAAGAGTAGAATATGCGGCAGAGACCTTTCACAGACAAAACGGAGACAACAAAGATGAAGAATTCGATCAGACTTGGCGTCGCGGCTCTGGCTGTTGCCGCCACCGCCTGCACGTTCGCCCAGAACGCCGATGTGGAAATCGAAAGCGAGAACGAATACGAGGCCGTTGGCTGGACGCCGATCGCCATCGGCATCGCCTCGCCGGTCCAGCTGCCCTGGGGCAGCCACACCTGGGACGTGTTCGGGCTTGACCTCAACATCATCTGGTCCGATGCGCCGAAGATGTACGGCCTCGGCATCGGCGGCATCGCGATGGCCACGCGCGACGATCTCCTGGGCCTGCAGATCTCGGGCTTGTGCAACTGGGCTACGAAGGACGTCTACGGCATGCGCACGACGCTTGGCGCGAACATCTCCTTCGGCACCACCTACGGCATCGAAGCCGGCTGCTTCGCCTATCGCGATGGCGACATGTGGGGTTGGGACACCGAGTTCCTCGGCTGCTACCAGCGCAACTTCTGGGGCCTCCAGTGCGCCGGCATCGTCAACTTCACGCTTGAGCAGAGCTATGGCGCGACGGTTGCCATCGGCGGGAACATCGCCGATGTCGCCTACGGCCTTCAGCTTGGTGGCATCTTCAACCTCACGGACGAGCTTCACGGGTGCCAGATCGGCCTCGTCAACTACGCGAAGGAGTGCCCGTGGGGCTTCCAGATCGGTCTCGTGAACATCATCATGGACAATGCGCTCAAGGTGTTGCCTCTCATCAACTGCTACTTCTGATCAGTCCGGCCGTGGCGCGCGAGAACAACAGATTCCTCAAGAAGGCAGCGGGGTCTGGCAAGACGCCTGCGGCCATTGACAGGAAGCATCGCGGTCTCGGGCGTTCCGTCGACTTCGGCGGTGGCGTTGACGGGCTCCTCGGCGCGAAGACGGTTTCGCCGCATGGCGTGGCGACGCCTGTGAGCGGGGCGGTCCTGGAGCTGAAGATCAACGACATCGCGCGATCCCCGTTCCAGTCGCGCCGCGAATTCCGCGAAGAGGAGCTGAAGGAGCTCGCCGAATCCCTGAAGGCGAGCGGTCTCGTCCAGCTGCCGACCGTGCGCCGCACGGCCGACGGGCGCTACGAGCTCATCGTCGGCGAGCGCCGGCTGCGCGCGGCCCAGCTCGCCGGGTGGACGAAGATCCGCGTCAACGTCTGCGAGGCCGACGACCAGACCGCCGCGGTGATGAACACCGCGGAGAACCTCCAGCGCGAGGACCTCAATCCGATCGAGGAGGCGACCTCGTACCGCAATCTGCAGGAGCGCTTCCACCTCACCCAGCAGGAGGTCGCCGACAAGGTCGGCAAGGGTCGCGCGACGGTCGCCAACGCGACGCGCCTCTTGGAGCTGCCCGACGAGGTCAAGCAGCTCATCTCCTCCTCGCTTCTCTCCGTCGGGCACGCGAAGGTGCTGCTCTCCGTCGATGACGAGAAGGAGCGCGTCCTCCTGGCGCGCGACTGCGTCAACGACCAGCTCACCGTGCGCGCGCTCGAGCGCAAGGTCGCGCGCCGTCACGCCCCGGTCGAGAGCCGGCAGCGGGGCGAGCCCGATCTGCCCGACTCCTACGTGCGCAATCTCGCCGAGCGGCTCAAGCGTCACCTCGGCTGCGCCGTGCGCGTTACGTCTGGCGTGACGCATCCCAACGGGCGCCACACCAAGGGCGTCCTGGAGATCGACTTCTTCAACAACGACGACCTCGATCGCGTCATCCGGATGATCGGTGTCACGGTGGACTGAAGATGCTCGCCGCCGCCCTGCTCGCCGTTGCGCTTGAGTTCACCCCGAACGACGCCCACATCTCACATGTGGTCGCGCGCAGTCTTGTCGAGGACTGCACGCCGCGTGACCCCGGCACGATCCGCGGGCGCATCGCCTCCAACCGCATCCTGGATTTCGCCAGCGCCGCCGGCGCCGATGTCCGGCGCGACGTCTTTCGCGCCGGCACCCCGAAGGGCGAGCGCGAGTTCGTCAACCTCTACGCCGAGTTCCGGTGTGGCGACGAAAGCGCGAGATGGGTCGTCGTCGTCTCCCATTTCGACACCAAGCCGGGGGTCGACTGCCCGGGCGCTAACGACGGCGCCTCCACCTCCGGGCTGCTTGTCGGCCTCGCCAACGCCGTCACCCGCTGGCGCACGCCCAAGGGGAACCTGATGCTCATCTGGACGGACGGCGAGGAGTGCATGGAGTCTTATGGCCCTGCCGACGGCCTCTGGGGCTCGCGCCGCGCGGTCGAGTACGTCCGCGCCCGTACGCGCGCCGTGCAGGCCGTCATCTGCGTCGACATGCTCGGCGATCGCGACCTCGCGATCACCGTGCCGGCCAACGGCTCCCCCGCGCTGACGAAGATCGCCATGTACGCCGCGCGCCGCATCGGCCTGCCCGATCTCGTGCGCCCCGTCGCGGAAACCGTCACCGACGACCACGTTCCCTTCCTCAGGGCCGGCTACAAGGCCATCGACCTCATCGACTTCAGCTATGGCCCCGACAACTCCTACTGGCACACGCCGAAGGACACGATGAGCGCGATCTCCGAGGAGTCCCTCCTGAAGAGCGGACGTCTTCTAGCCGAGATGCTGAACATCCTGCTCTGATGCGCATCCGCCGGTCGCGGGAGAGGCCTCGTCGATTTGGGAAAGGAGAGCAGAACGATGATTAGGCTGATGACGACAATCACCCTTGCCTGCGGAGCACTGGTCCTGGCAGCCTCGACCGCCGCGCCGGTCGCGTTCAAGGATGCCGCGAAGATCAGGAGCTGGTACGGTGGCTGGGACAACAGCGGGGGCGCGCAGGGATGGAAGGAGCGGCGCTGCGTCACGCGTGAGAGGATTCTCAGGATGTCGAGCGGACTCGAGCCGGCGGGCCAGCTCGAGACGCGTCAGGCTAAGGACATCAAGTCCTCCCGCTGGTCGGTGGGCTGCGAGACGCTCGACCGCGACTACGCCGACTGGGACCAGTTCAAGCGCTTCCTGCCGGAACTCGGCTGCACGCGCGGACGTCTCTTCTCCGGCTGGGCGAAGACGGAGCAGGTGAAGGGCGTCTACGACTTCACGTGGCTCGACCCGCAGGTGCGCGAGATGGCGGCGATGGGCATCAAGCCCTGGATCTGCATCTCCTACGGCAATCCCGTCTGGGGCAGCGACTTCCGCCTCGGCATGCGCATCAGGCAGGTGACGGACGCCCCCGAGGCGTTTGACGCGTGGATCCGCTACGCCAAGGCGCTTGTCGCGCGCTACAAGGACGTCGTCGACGAGTGGGAGATCTGGAACGAGCCCTTCGGGCAGGCGCGCGAATACGCCGAAATGGTCTACCGCACCGCGAAGGCGATCCACGAGGTGCAGCCGGAGGCAAAGTGCTTCGTGACGGCGATCAACCTGACCGCGGATCCCGAGAAGAGCGACTACAAGGTGGTGCTGGAGAAGCTGAAGGCCGAGAATGCGCTCGACCTCGTCGACCTCTGGATCTACCACCCGTATAACGCCCGCCCTGAGGACAGCTACGCGAAACGCGCCGAGCCGCTCCGGAAGCTCGTGAAGAGCTATCGCGCGGATTACGACATCTTCCAGGGAGAGGTGGGGTGCCCGTCGCAGCTCGAGTTCGAGCATGCGCTCAACAACATCGAATGGACGGAATATTCGCAGGCGAAGTGGAATCTCCGTCGCGCGGTCGGCGACGCGGCGCGGAACATCCGCTCCAGCCTCTTCACCTTCATCGACCTGCAGTACACGTTCATGCTGCAGAGCTTCGGACTCATCCGCTCCAACACCTTAAAGGAGCCGATCTACCGCCGTCCGAGCTATTTCGCGATGCAGAACGTCTACTCCTATTTCGACGACGAAGTGCATGCGTTCGGCGTCGAGACGAAGACGGTGAACGGCAAGGAGCTTACCGTCGCCAGGTTTGAGCGCCAGTCCGCTCCCGTTCACGTCGTGTGGTTCTCGGGCGAACGCCCCGGCGACTCGCTTGAATACGAACGCGCCGACTTGTCGTTCCTCGGGAATGGCAAAGGTTTTGTCTGGGTCGACTTGATGACGGGACGCATCGGCGATCTTCCCGATTTCAAGTCCGTGCCCGTCTGGGATTCGCCGGTCATGCTCGCTCCCAGCCGTCAGGTTCCGCGGCGGACGGTCTGGCGGGAGATGTCGCCGGCGGAAATCGTGGACTCGATCTACTGTCCGTGGCAGGGCCTCGTTCCAGGCTGGGTCAACGGATTGCCGCGGAAGATGGATGTGTCGAAAGAGCCCTGGACGAAGATGGCTACCAAGGACTTTCTGCCGTGCTTCGACAAGTACGGACAGTTCAAGTGGCGCGAATGGCCGGGCAAGACGCATTCGGACGACGATCTGAAGGCTGCCGCGGCCGAGGAGGCGAAGGATCTCGCCGCCCATCCGGGTCCGACGGACCGCGACGAATTCGGCGGCTGGAAGGACGGACCGCAGCTGAAGGCGACGGGCCGCTTCCGCACCGAGAAGGTTGACGGCAGGTGGTGGCTGGTCGATCCGGCCGGGCGGCTGTTCTGGAGCTGGGGTCCGGTGCGGGTGACGCCTTCGTCCGCGATGACTCCGCTCAACGGCAACCCGCGCTCGTCGCGCGTTGGCGGAAATCTGCCGGACCGCGACTGCCTGTTCGAGGCGCTGCCGGAGAAGGGGACTCCGCTTGCCGCGTTCTACGACACATTTGACGATTTGCTGAAGTCGTTCTACCTCGCGCGTAACGAAACTCGCTGGTACGATTTCTCGTCCGCGAACCTCTACCGCAAGTACGGCGAGAACTGGTTCGAGGTGTATTCCGACCTCTGCCACCGGCGGCTCCGCAGCTGGGGCTGCAACACGATCGCCAACTCGTCCGATCTCCGCATCTGCCTCCAGGACCGGACGCCCTATGCCGAGCGAGTGGAGTGCCTGTCTCGTCCGATCGCCGCGAGCTGGGGTCAATGGTTCAAGTTTCGGGATCCGTTTGACGAATCGTTCAAGAGGGTCTGCACGGCGGCAATTGCCGCGCACGGGCGCGAGGCGCACGACAAGTGGTGCATCGGCTTCTTCATCGACAACGAAATCCAGTGGGGAGCCAAGGAGACCGACCTTGCGCAGTGGACGTTGTGGAGCCCGGACGACCAGCCGGCGAAAGTCGAGTTCGTCAGGCGTCTCGCAGCGAAGGGAATCGATCCGAAGCGGGACAAGGTGCCGGAGTCGGAGCTCAAGGCGTTCACGCATGTCATTGTCGAGGAGTACTTCAAGCGGACGCGCGAGGCGGTGAAGGCGTTTGATCCGGGGCTCCTCTATCTCGGGTGCCGATTCTCAAGTTCGGCGCGTCCGTGGGTCATCGGTGCCTGTGTGAAGTACTGCGACGTAGTGAGCTACAACCTCTACCAGGACCGCATCGACGGCTGGCGGCTGCCGGACGGACTTGATGCGCCGGTGATGGTTGGCGAGTTCCACTTCGGTGCGCACGACCGCGGGCTCTTCGGCGCGTCGCTCATCAACAAGGAATCGCAGGCTGGACGCGCCGCGGCGCTGAAGGGCTATGTCGAGAGCGCCCTCGCGAACCCGCAGATCGTGGGTGTCCATTGGCACCAGTTCTCCGACCAGGCGACGAGCGGACGCTTCGACGGTGAGCACTTCCAGGTCGGCTGGACGGACATCTGCGACCGTCCATACGAGGAGACTGTCACCGCGCTTCGCGCGATTGACATCTACGCTCGAGATTGCCGTTGAATTCACACGTCGGATCTGTTATACTGCCCTTACCATGAAATCAAGCAAAGGGATGGTGGGCGGAGCACTGTTCTGCCTGGCGACCGTTGCCGCGGCGACGGCTTCACCCGCGGCCGAGACCATCAAGTCGGTGCTGGCGATGCCGCACTTCCAGTACGCGGAGAATCGCACCGGCAAGAACCAGCGCCTCCAGTTCTACCACGAGGCCTACATGCGCATCGTCGCGGCTGACCGCGCCGCGGACCAGAAGTGGCTCTCGCTGAAGACGCCCGAGGAGGTGCGCGCGCACCAGCGCTTCCTCACCGCGCGGATGATCGAGATGATCGGCGGCTTCCCCGAGCGGACGCCGCTCGAGCCGGTCGTGACCGGCATCGTGCATCGCGACGGCTACCGCATCGAGAAGGTCTACTTCGCGAGCCGACCCGGCTTCTTCGTCACCGGCCACGTGTTCGTCCCCGAGGATTCACGCTACCGGGCGCCTTACCCCGCCGTGCTCGTGCCGTGCGGGCACTCGCTCGATGGCAAGAACTACGAGGGGTACAGCGCCGCGGGCGTGATGGGCGCGAAGCGGGGGCTCGTCACGCTCGTCTACGACCCGATCGACCAGGGCGAGCGCCATCAGCGCAACCTCTTGGAAAGCAAGTGGAGCACCGGCGTCGAGCACAACCGCGTTGGCTGGCGCTGCCAGATACTTGGCTGGGGCGCGGCGCAGCTCCACATCTGGGACGGCATGCGCGCGATCGACTACCTTGTCGCGCGGCCGGATGTGGACGCCGCGCATGTCGGGGTGACGGGGATGTCCGGCGGCGGCACGCTCAGCTCCTACCTGATGGCGCTCGACCCGCGCATCAAGGTGGGGTGCCCGAGCGGCTACGTGACGACGCTCCGCGACCTCTGCACCTTCCGCGGTCCGCAGGATCACGAGCAGGACGTGCAGGGCATGCTGACGTTCGGCCTCAACCATCTCGGCTACGTGCTCATGCGCGCCCCGCAGCCGGAGCTGCTCGGCTTCTCGCATGACGACTTCTTCCCGATCATCGGCTCGCTCGAGACGCTTGAGCGCGGTCAGGCGGTCTACCGGACGCTCGGCGCGCCGGGAATGCTGCAGTGCATCACCGAGGCGGGCGGTCACCACTGGTACCAGGGCATCAAGACAGCGCACTTCGACACCCTGCGGCGCTTCCTCGCCGGGGACGATTCCATCGCCTTCCCGCCCGACCCGGTTCGCTACCGTCGGCTCGACATCGGCTTCGGCTACGACAATACCGACTGCGGTCTCTCGCGCGACGAGACGAACCGATGCGTGGCGGCGGATGGCATTGCGCTGCACCTGCTGGGGGCGCGGAGCGTCTACGACATCCTGCTCGACGAGGCCCGCCGCCAGGAAGCCGCGCGTGCGCCGCTCGCGGTGGCGGTCGTGCGGAGCGTGACGGGGGTGAAGCCGCTGGCCGAGGTCCCCTATGCCGCGCTGGACGGGCACGACTTCGTGCTGGCGGGCGGAGTCCGTGCGCACAAGGCGACGCTCTACCGCGAGGACTCGACGCTGCGCGTGCCGGCGGTCACCTTCACGCCGCCGTCACCGCGCGGTGCGCCGGTTCTCTACCTCGCCTACGGGCATGAGCGAGAGGCGTTCGCGCCGCGCATCACCAGGTTCCTCGAGGAAGGGCGCGCGGTCACCGTCGCCGACCTGAGAGCGTCCGGCGAGACCTGGAAGGGCTATCACACCTTCTGCGGCGCGGGCTGGGAAGGCGAGGAGGAGCTGGCGATGATGTACATGTGGCTCGGCGAGAATCTCGTGGCGCGCCGCACGGAGGACGCGCTCGTCGCCGCGCGGCACGTCGCCGCGCTCAACGGCGGCGCGCGTGTCGATCTCGTCGCCTCGGGCGTGATGGCCGTTCCCGCGGCGCATGCGTTCTATCTCGAGCGCGGACTCTTCGGCACGATCGCCCTCGAGGAGCCGTGCGCCTCATGGCGGCGGACGCTCGAGGACCCGATGCAGGACTTCCGCTATGCGGCCGCCGTCTATGGCGCGTACAAGGCCTATGACTGGACCGACCTGATCAAGTGAGTCACTCCCGACTGCCGCATCGTCCCTTGACTAAAGTTTCGCCATGACAGAAAGGAATATGGTATAATACGCGGCGGAGTTTCCCGATACAGATTGCGCATGGAAGCACAGCAGATAGATTCGCGACCTTCAGATATATGCAGAATCCATTGATGCGAAGCTTTACCATTATCAGGACTATGAAGGCAGGGAAATCGACGCTGTCATTCAGTTTGACGACGGCATGTGGA
>CACYCW010000125.1 GCA_902773015.1 uncultured bacterium | reverse complement strand
TGGACGCAGTGGTCGGAGTTCGACACGCTCATGTTCAACGTGAAGCCCCAGCGCAACCCCGTCGCCCTCAACTGGAACGATACGTGGCGCGCCTCGATCGGCTCGGCGTGGGACTTCCACGAGGACTGGACGTGGATGGTCTCCTACGTCTTCGACATGGACTGCTGTCTGGACAAGGATCAGTCCTCGACGATGTTGCCGCCGGCGCACCGCAACATCGTCGGCACCGGTCTCACCTGGCGCTGCTGGGGCGGGCTCGAGCTGACGCTCTCCTACGCCTGCATCTTCATGGACGGCGGCAGCATGGACACGGTCGACCGTACGACCGGCACCGGCAAGTGGCATATGGAGACCTGCCGCGGCTTCTGTCATGCCGCCGGCTGCTCCATTACCTATCGCTTCTGAGGAAGTTAAGAGTTGAGAATTAAGAGTTTAGAATTGTTACTTCAGAGTAGAAAGTCGGGCAAAATATATGATTTACGATAAGAACCATGCGCTCCTCGAGTGCGAGATACCCGGGATCCCCCGCAAGAGCGGGAAGGTCCGGGACGTCTTCGATCTCGGGGACCGGCTGCTGATGGTCGTCACCGACCGCATCAGCGCCTTCGACGTCATCCTGCCGAGCGGCGTGCCGGACAAGGGCAAGGTGCTGAACCAGCTCTCGCTCTTCTGGCTCGACTTCTTTGGCGTGAAAAACCACCTCGTCACGGCGAACGTCGACGAGTATCCTGACGTCCTCAAGCCCTATGCGGATGAACTGCGCGGCCGCTCGATGCTCGTCAGGAAGGTGAAGATGATCGAGGTCGAGTGCATCGCGCGCGGCTACCTGACCGGCAGCGGCTGGAAGGAGTACCAGAAGTCGCAGACGGTGAACGGCGAGAAGCTGCGCGCCGGCTATGAGAACGCCTCCAAGCTCGACGAGGTCCTCTTCACGCCCACCACGAAGGCGGCGATCGGCGATCATGACGAGGCGATCGACTATGCTGCGACTGCGCGGCTCGTCGGCGAGCCGACGGCGAAGGCGCTGAAGGACGCGACGATCGGCCTCTACACGAAGGCGGCCGACTACGCGCTCGGGCACGGCATCATCATCGCCGACACGAAGTTCGAGTTCGGGCAGGACGAGGACGGGTCGCTCATCCTTGCCGACGAGGTGCTGACGCCGGACTCGAGCCGCTTTTGGCCCCAGTCGAGCTATCGGGTGGGGGCGAATCCGCCGTCGCTCGACAAGCAGTACGTGCGCGACTGGCTTGACTCGATCCACTTCAACCACCAGCCGCCGGGCCCGGAGCTACCAGACGACGTGATCGCGCGCACGCGAGGGATCTACCTCAAGGCCTACGCCGACCTGAGTGGTAGGGCGCTCGCTTGACGACGGCCGCCCTCGACGGCAATCGAATCGAGAGAAAGGAGAACGAAAACCATGGGAGTCTTTGACCAGGTCCGCGAGGCGATGAAGATGCGCAGCGAGGCGAAGCGCCTTGAGTCCGAAATCAAGAAGATCACGGCGGAATACGCCAACGGCGGCATCACCGTCGTCGCGAAGGGCGACATGACGATCGAGCGCATCGCAATCACACCCGAGGCCTACGAGGAAGTGAAGAAGGGCAAGCCCGAGCGTTTCGAGACGATGCTTTTCAATGTCGTCAACGGGGCGCTCAAACGGGCGCGTGAGACCACCCAGCAGGAGATGGCGCGTCTCATGCGCGAGAGCGGCGGCGTCGGTGGACTCTTCGGTAAGTGATGCTCCGGCCGATTGACGAGCTGGAGAAATGCCTGGCGCGACTGCCGGGACTCGGGCGCCGTTCTGCTGCGCGGGCGGCGCTCGCACTCGTCCGCGAACCGGGCCGTCTCCTGCAGCCGCTCGTCGCCGCCCTGCGCGACGCCGCTTCAGGTGTCCGCTGCTGCTCCCGCTGTGGCGCCTTCACCACCGTCGATCGCGACCCCTGCGACCTCTGCACCGATGAGACGCGCGACGGCCGCATCGTCTGCGTCGTCGAGGAACCTGCGGACATCGTCTCGATCGAGGCCTCTGGCGCGTTCAAGGGGCGCTACCACACCCTCGGCGGCAAGCTCTCCCCCGTGCATCGACTCGGACCCGAGAAGCTGCGCTTCGCTGAACTGCGCGATCGTGTCGTGCGCGAGGGCATCGCCGAGGTCCTGCTCGCAGTCTCGACGGACATGGACGGCGATGCGACGGCGGGCTACGCGGCGGAGATCCTGCGCGGAACCGGCGCGAAGGTGACCCGCCTCGCGTTCGGCCTGCCGGCGGACTCCGGCATCGCCTATTCCGACCCGCTCACGCTCCGCCGCGCCATCACGAACCGGATCGTGCAATGACGGTTTGACCGCAGGGGGCAACTTTTGCTATAATCCAGGACGGTATGAATCAGCACGTTGCGCTTCCGCTCAAGTACCGCCCGATGACGTTCGAGGACGTTGTCGGACAGGAGCACGTCGTCAGCACGCTGCGCCACGCCATCGCCGCTGGTCGCATCGCCAACGCCTACCTCTTCATCGGCCCACGCGGCATCGGCAAGACTACCCTCTCGCGCATCTTCGCCAAGGCGCTCAACTGCACTAGCCCCAACGGGGTCGAGCCCTGCGGCAAGTGCACGAACTGCCAGGAGATCGCCGCCGGACACTCGCTTGACGTGACCGAGCTCGACGCCGCCTCGCACAACAAGGTGGACGACGTGAAGCCGATCATCGAGGCGGTGCAGTTCCCGCCCACGTCGTCGAAGTACAAGATCTTCATCATCGACGAATGCCACATGCTCTCGAACGCGGCGTGGAACGCGCTCCTGAAGACGCTCGAGGAGCCGCCGTCCCACGCACGCTTCATCTTCGCCACCACCGAGGGCGACAAGGTGCTCGCGACCATCATCTCGCGCTGCCAGCGCTTCGACCTACGGCGCATCCAGACGAACGACATCGTCAAGCGACTCCAGTACATCTGCGACAAGGAGGGCATCACGGCGGATGCGGACGCGCTTCTGGCGATCGCCCGCGGCGCTGAGGGCGGCATGCGCGACGCGCTCTCGTCGCTCGACCAGCTCGTTTCCTTCAGGGGCGATCGCGTGACGGAGGAGGACGCACTCGGCGTCTTCGGGCTTGTGAGCCGCCGTGCGCTCGAGGACCTCGCCGGCGCCATCCTCAAGGGCAATGTCGCGGACATTCTCTCGGCGATCGAGATGTTCGACTCGGCCGGCAAGAACATGCGCCGCCTCTCCGGCGAGCTCTTGCAGCACTTCCGCAACCTCGTCGTCCTCCAGGCACTCGGCCCCTCGGCCAAGTCGCTTGCCGCGACGCCGGACCAGATTGCGGTCCTCCAGAAGGAGGCCAAGGGCGTCGATCCCGGGCGGGTCTTCCGCATCTGCGACCAGCTGGCGGAGATGGAGGACAAGCTGCGCTACGTCCTCTCGGTGCGCACGCTCATCGAGCTTTCGCTCATCCGCGCCTCGCGCCTCGCCACCACGGCGACGATCGAGGAGCTGATGAAGGCCGTGCGAGCGATGAAGGGCGGCGCGCCTGCGCCCATCGCCGCGGCACCTGCCGCGCCCGCGCCGGCCTCCGTGCCGAAATGGGCCGGTGGCGGCCTGCCGCCGCTTGAGTCCGCGGCGAATCCCGCCGCGCCAGCCCCCAAACCTGCCGCGCCCGCGTCTGCGAAGTCGCCATCGCGTGCGGACAATCAGGAGATGCTTAACGACCCGCGCGTCAATGACATTCTCGCGACGCTTCCCGGCGCGACGGTCACCGACATCAGATAGGCTTTCGGAACAAAACCAAAGGAGAAATCATGAAGAAAACAGCACTCGCCGCAGTCGCGGCACTCATCGGAATCGCCTCGTTCGCCGAGACGAAGGTCGGCATTATCGGGCTGGACACGAGCCATGCCATCGCGTTCACCAAGATCATGAACGTCGACAAGGATCCCGGTGTCGCTGGCTTCCGCATGGTCGCGGCGTACCAGTGGGGATCGCGCGACATCATCTCCTCCACGAACCGCTACCCGAAGTACATCCCGCAGATGAAGGAGATGGGCGTCGAGATCGTCCCCTCGATCGCCGAGCTGCTCGAGAAGGTCGACGTCGTCTGTCTGGAGACGAACGACGGGCGCGAGCACCTCAAGCAGGCCGAGCAGGTGTTCAAGGCCGGCAAGCGCGTGTTCATCGACAAGCCGATTGCGCACAACCTCACGGACGCGCTGAAGATCTACGAGCTGGGCAAGAAGTACAACGCCCAGTACTTCTCGTCCTCGGCGCTCCGGTTCTCGGACGTCGCGGTCGCCGCGCGCGCCGGCGAGTACGGCAAGATCCGCGGGGCGGCGCTCATCTCGCCTTCACCGATGGAGGAGCAGGGCACACACAACTACTACACCTGGTACGGCATCCACGGCTTCGAGCCGCTCGTGGCGATCATGGGCATGGGCGTCGACAAGGTCTCGTGCTTCCGCAACGACACCGATGACGTCATCAACGCGACGTGGAAGGACGGCCGCATGGGCGAGCTGCGGCTTCAGCGCAAGAGCTGGGTCTACTCGGGCTATGTCCTACCAGAGATGCCGAAGGACCGCAAGAACCCGGTCATCATCTTCGGCGGCTACCAGGGCTATCAGCCGCTCCTGAGGGAGATCATCAAGTTCTTCAAGACTGGTGTGCCGCCGGTCTCGCCGGAGGAGACGCTCGAAATCTTCGCCTTCATGGAGGCCGCCGAGATGTCCGCCAAGCGCGGCGGCACTCCGGTCACGACCGCCGAGGCGATCGCGGCCTGCTCGGGGCGCTGAGCCATTTTCGCCGCATGCATCGGCCAGGCATCCGTCGGACGCCCGATCTGACGGATCCCGTGGCCGTGCCCGCCGGACGGGAACACGCAGAGCTCCGACCTCCGGAAATGAGGGTCCTCAAGACCGGGCTGTGAAATCGGTGCCGTACGGGTCGGTGATGGATTTGCCTAGGCCGAAGCCGTCGTAGAGCCAATGGATGACGGCGGCGCATTCGACGCCGAACGGCAGATATCCGGCGAAGCCGATGACCGGCATTTCCCAGATCTGCCAGCGGTGCACCCAGGGTACGGCGTATACCCATTTGGCGAGCGCATAGTAGTTCCAGGTCTCCCAGCAGAGTCCGCAGACCAGGGCGGCGATGGAGTAGCGGAAGACGATTCCCCATGAGCCGAACTTGAGCCCGTCCAGGACCGAGGGTTCGCCCAGGATGGACTGGATGAGCACAAACACCATCAGCGGCGAGATCCACAGCAGCATGAACGTGTGTTCAGGGAAGAAGACGATGCCGCCAAGCCCGATGACCGAGAGCGCGGCGAGGAACGCCCGGGCCGGATTCGACCGCACGTCCGGACGCCATGCCATGCCGTCGTAGCGGTGGTCGTCGAAGAAGGGGAAAGTCCCGAGCAGCTCCGCGGTTGCATACACCGCCGGGAGTACGGAGGCGAAGCAGAGTGTCGCGTAGAGAGTGTATTCACCGGCCGATAGTTTCGCGATGCCGAGGTAGTACCAGTTCCATACGAAACGGTTGAGGAATTCGAAGAACCACCAGAAGAGCGACGACAGCGGGAAGGTCAGTGCGTAGACGAGCGGATGGCCGGTGAGCGGACAGGAGCCTCGGCGCCATTTGACCAGGGCGTTGACGGTGACGATGTAGCCCATCCAGATGGGGAAGTACGAAAGGATGACCTGATAGTCCTTGAACCATTCGAAGCGGTTCCAGGTGACGATCCAGGCCGCAATCAGGAGTGCGAGGCCGCCCCATCCCCAGACCGGGAAGTGTCCGCCTTTGCGCGGCGGCGGGGCTTTGCCGCGATTGACGATTCCTCGTCGGACAAGAGGCATCAGGCTCGCGAAGGTGAATGCCAGCATCGCGCCGAACCACCACCAGTTAAACGGGCGGCGGAAGTTCCAGAGCCGTTCTGGATGCAGACCCCAGTCTTCGGTCCGGGGCGGGAACTGCCTTACGCCATCCAGGATTTCGTAGTATCCGCCGATGATGCAGCAGACGACGGGAATGCCGACGAGTGTGGCGGCGAGCATCAGGTAGTGTAGCAGTTTCCTTTTCAAGAGTCGATCCTATTTCCAGAAGTCCCAGATCCGGCAGACCGCGAAGGCGGTCGCGCCGCCGAACAGCACGCCGGAGAGCATCTCGCGCATGGAGTGTCCGAGACGCTCCTCGAGGTGCTTGGCGTCGATGCGTTCCTGGTCGTTGACGTTGTTGAGGTGCCGGATGATGCTGTTGATGAGCTTGGCGTGTTCGCCGGCCTCACGGCGCAGCGTGACCGCATCCACCAGCACGATGAGTCCGAATCCCACCGCCACCATCGCGTAGGGCGTGCTGAATCCGTCCGTGATGCCCACCGAGAACGCGAGGGCCGACACCAGTGAGGCGTGGCCGCTGGGCATGCCGCCGGAGGAGAAGAATTCGCGCCAGCGGAGTTTACCGGTGCGCGCGTACGCCAGGACGAGCTTGACCAGCTGTGCGAGTCCGCCGGCGAGGAACGCAGACATGAACCAAGGATGCCGGACAATCTCCAGTACATTGACGTGATTCACTATCCCAGTTGCAAACATGACGCCTATTATATCAGTTCCATCCGCAAATCGCAACTCGAAGGTGGTCAAGGGCAGAGATTCCTTCCGGATGGAATCTTTGGTCTTTGGTCGAGTCCGCCCCCCCCTGTTGACAAGCGGCGGACGGATATGATATACTATCTTCCACTTTCGGGCTATTAGCTCAGTTGGTTAGAGCGCTTCCTTGACATGGAAGAGGTCAGTGGTTCGAATCCACTATAGCCCACCAGGCCTCGTCTTACGCTGCGCCTCGGCGGGGTTTGGCGAATCGGGCGCAGATCGGCGCGAGGCCTGCCGCGGCGAGACATCAACCAAGCCGGGCCAACGAAAGGTAAAGATGGTCAGCTACAAGAAGCTTGGGCTCGTGAACACCAAGAAGATGTTCGCGAAGGCAGTGAAGGGCGGTTATGCCATTCCGGCGTTCAATTTCAACACGATGGAGCAGATGCAGGCCATCATCCAGGCCGCGGTCGAGACGAAGTCGCCCGTCATCATGCAGGTGTCGAAGGGCGCGCGCAAGTACGCGAGCCCGACGATTCTCCGCTACATGGCCGAGGGTGCGGTCGCCTATGCGAAGGAGCTGGGCTGCAAGAAGCCGCAGATCGTCCTCCACCTCGACCATGGCGACAGCTTCGAGACGTGCAAGAGCTGCATCGACTCCGG
>CACYCW010000124.1 GCA_902773015.1 uncultured bacterium | reverse complement strand
GGAACGAAGATTGAGTGTCCAGTATTTGGCAAACCAAAAACCACCAAGTTATCTACAGAGTGTCTTTTCTATTTGACAAACTGGGGCCGACGGACAGTCGGGTCGTGACGGACGCTCGTAGCGGAAAGTCCAGAACTGCCAGCGCAGGCGGTTGGAGGTCCAGGCGTCCTGATATTCCGGAGTGTAGATCCACGTGCCCTTGAAGTTCACCGTCGCGAGCTTCGGCAGGTAGCGGGCGATATAGCCGAGCTGCTCGCGAGGCACCACCTCGACCTCCGCCGCGCCCGTCTCCAGAACCTCGAGCGCCGCGAAGAGATAGTCCGCCGGCCCGATTCTCACGCCGCCCACCTCGATCGTCGGCGGCAGGAAGCGCGACAGGTCGATTCCCCGCGCCGCCGCCCGCAGGTCAACCGCCTTGACGCGCACCGGTGCCTTCACCCCTTCGGGCGCGTAGAGGAAGCCGTAGACCTTGTCCGGCTCGTGCCGCTTCTCGCCGCGTAGGAGACGCACCGCCGCCTGGAAGCAGTCCGCCACGCTCCATTCCGACGGCGCGCGCACGGGACCGAACTCGCGGGTCAGCGCTGCGCGTATCGCCGGGATCTCCGTGCGCGTGATCGCGCGGCGCGGCAGCTCGGCGGCGGCAAGCGCCGGACAGTCGGTGATCTCGAACCGGTCGTCGGTCTTGAGCCGCCTGATGAAGGCCCTGACGCGCTCGTAGTAGACCGCAGTCTGCACCGGATCGCGCGCCTCGGCGTACGGCCATTCGCCGAAGGGATAGAGGTTGCCGCGTTTGAAGACGAAATCCCAGTGCTGGGTGCAGACGGCCATGTGCGGGTGCATGTAGAGCGTGACCACCTGCTGCCGGGCGAGCTCGTCGAGCTGCCTCTCGACCATCGCGTCGAGCCCGCGCTTGAGGAACGACTCGAGATGCAGGGAGTAGGCGTAGGTGAGGTGGCGCTGGTTGCAGTACCAGATGTCGCCGCACTTGGTCACGTCCTCGTAGACGCCCGTGCCGCCGCCGAAGAACGGGATGCCGAGGTCGGCGTAGAGGTAGAGGCCGACGATCGTGTTGCCGTTTCCGGGTAGCACGGCGCACCACATCTTCTCGTGCCCCGTCGCCGCCATGAGCATGCCGATGCCGCGCGATTCCTCGTCCATCGCGCGCCGGTAGGCCGCGTCGTAGTCCTCGATGTCCGTGAACTCCGTGATGTTCGGATGGAGCGAGTGGTAGAGCGTCTGGGTGCCCATGTGGTGGGCCTTCAGCGCGTCGATGACGTCGAAGCGGCGCCAGTCAACGAGCTTCTTGCCCAGGTAGCCGATCATCGCGAAATGCCCCTTCACGCCCTCGGAGGCAAGCACGTTCGCCATGTCGCGGATCGCGTCCGCGCTACGCGGCTGGATGAAGTCCTCGGTGTCGAAGAAGAAGACGACCTTCGTCTTTTCCGCCGCGACGGCCGCTCCAGTCAGCATCAGCGCCGCGACGGCTGCCAGATGGACGGCGCACGGCTTTTTCATTGTCGACATCCTCATGAGATGCCCCTCCTCTTCGTCTTGATTCGTCCCTGAACGTGATCTCGGGGTGGACGCCACGGTCAGCTCAAAAGAAGCGCCACCGCGCCGGCCACGAGGCAGTACGGGCCGAACAGCCAGAACCACTGCGACTTGAGCGACCTGAGCAGAAACTTCAGTGCCCAGTAGCCGACGATCCCAGCGACCGCCGCGCCCAGGAGGCAGAGCCCCCAGGAGGTCTCCGGCGCCGTCGCGGCGGCCTCGCCCGCCGCCTTCAGCGACTTCAGCACCTCCATCGCCGCCGCGCCCGCGATGAGCGGGGCGGACATCAGGAACGAGAACTCGGCGCTGCGCTCGGCCTCGACGCCCGCGCCGTGCGCAGCCACCAGCGTCATGCCGCTGCGTGAGACGCCAGGCGTGATGGCGATCGCCTGGAAGATGCCCATGATAAGCGCCTTCCAGTACGTCACCTCGCCCTGCCCGCGCCGCATGAAGCGGGACACGATCAACACGCATCCGGTGAAGATGAGCGCGCACCCGACCATGAGCGAGCTCTCGAAGGCCTCGTCCAGGAATTCCTTGCAGCCGAGCCCGACCACCACCGCCGGTACCGCCGAGACGATCACCTTCAGCGCGTAGTCCCACTCGACGCGCGAGACGATCCGCCAGATGACCCGCCAGTAGAACACGCAAATCGAGACGAGCGTCCCCACGTGCAGGAAGATGTCCAGTCGCATGCCCGGGGCGTTGACGCCCATCATGTTCTGCGCCAGCACGAGATGACCCGAGCTCGAAATCGGCAGGAACTCGGCAACGCCCTGCAGGACGCCCAATGCGATGATCTCAATCATGTTCAGTACTCCAGTTGACTACCGCCGATCGTCTCTCTGAGAATCGAATCGCCGGGGACGGCTTCCGGCGAGATCGGTTCCACCGCCTTCAGCAGGCGGATCATGTTCATCACCTGCCTGTTGCCATCGCCGAGCGCGAGACGCGCAAGCTCGAGAAGCCCTCCCACATAGGGCTTGAGCGCAGCCAGCTCGTAGATGAGGTAGGAATTGAACGTCGCGTCCGCATGGCCGCGAAAGGGATCGATCCACTTGCGCTCGCCGGCGAGGACGCCCGGCCACAGCTCGACCGTCGCCAGCGGGCTCATCTTGCGGAACTGGTTGTCGCGCACCATCCGCCGCAGGAACCGCGCGTCGGAGGAGCTCGGCGTGATGCCCCCGAAGATGTCGAGATCGGGCTGGGGCTCGATGAACAGGCGGTACTTGAGCGCATCGCCGATGCTCTCGGTGAGCCGCGGGTTGAGCGCGTGGATGCCTTCCAGCACGACGATGCCGCCCGGACGGAGCGTGACCGTCTCGTCGGGGTAGACCGGCTCGTGGTTCACGAAGTCGAAGCGCCGGCGCGGCACCGACTCGCCGCGGAGAAGCGCCTCGATGTCCTCGGCGAGACGCGGAATGTCGACGCACTCGACGTGCTCGTAGTCGAGGTTGCCGTTCTCGTCGCGCGGGTTGCGCTTGTCGCCGACGAAATAGTCGTCGGTCGAGAGGTGCAGGGCGAAGCGGTCGTTCACCATCAGCTGGGTGCAGATGCGCTTGGCGGTCGTCGTCTTGCCGGCGGCGGAGGCGCCGCAGACGAGCACCAGCCGCACCGTCTTCCGCGCGCAGATCTCGTCGGCGATGTGCGAGAGCCGCTTCACCTGGCGTGCCTCCGCGACGCGGATCACCTCGTTGACGATGCCACCCCGGATGTAGTTGTTGAGTTCCTCGCTTGTCATATCACGTTCGATCCCGACCAGCCCAGCTTGCGCGCCAGCACGTCGTAGGGGTCGTAGCCTTCGAGCTCGATGAGCTTCGCCGTACGCGACGACTTGGCGATCTCGACGGACTGGCCTTCGTCGAGAGTCAGCACGTTCTCCCCGTCGGCGTAGACTCCTAGGCGGATGCGATTGCCCGCCGTGCGGGCCCGCGCCGTCACGACGAAGCGCACCGAGTCGCGCACGACGAGCGGACGGACCCCGAGGGCGTGCGGGTTCATCGGGGTGACGACGAGGCTCTCCGAGTCGGGCATCAGCACGGGACCGCCGGCGGCAAGCGAGTAGGCGGTCGAGCCCGTCGGCGTGGCGAAGATGAGCCCGTCGGCCATGTAGCGCGTGACCAGCCGCCCGTCCGCAGCGAGATCGAGGCGCGTGGAGTGCCCGCTCATCTCGCGCGTGATCACGATGTCGTTGAGCGCGGCGAACCGGCCGTTCGCCTCGACAAGCCGCCGTTCGGAGATGCGATAGCGTCCGGCGGCGAGGCGCTCGATGGCCCGCGCGAAGTCGCGCGTCTCGACGCTGGCGAGATAGCCGAGCCCGCCGAGATTCAGCCCGAGAAGCGGTACGCCGGGATGCTCGTGCACCGCCCGCAGGAAGGTGCCGTCGCCGCCGAGCACGACCAGCACGTCCGCCGCGTCCGACTCGACGACCTCGAGACCGAGGTCCGACGCCTGCGCCGCAAGTCGGGCGCGCGCAGCCAGGGCACCCGGCTTCTCCTCGTTGGCCTGGAAGCGTATCCTCTTCATACCTTCAGGAACGTCCCCTTGCGATGGAGATACCAGAGGACGATCCACTCGACCAGGACCTGACCGAGCAGGAGGACGAACCGCGACCAGTCCGCATTGCCCCAAGAGGCGACCCCGCCGAAGAAGAACTTCGCCGTAGCCGGGAAGCTGACGACGCGCATCAGCATGTAGATCGTGATCGAGTTCATGCCGATCACCCGGAAGAAGAACGTCCAGCGCCGGAAGCCGCGCACATCGACGATCCAGTAGAAGAGCGCCAGCAGCCCGAACGAGTAGCCAGCCGCAGCGAGCACGAAAGTGGAGGTCCATATCTTCTTGTTCACCGGGCAGAACGGCTGCCAGGCGAACGTCAGTGCGATCGAGATCGCGGCGGCGACGAGGAGGATCACCGTCTTGCGGTTTCCGGAAAGTCGGCTGCGCAGCAGCTCGCCAGCGAGGACGCCGAGTAGGGCCAGTGCGATACCGGTCACCTTGCCGAAGAGGCCGTCCGCATCAAAGAGGGGGTTCTCGGAGAACCGGCCCGGCATGAACGTGCGGTCGATCCAGCCCGCGATGTTGCCGGTGAACGAGAAGTTATCAGTTCCGTAGGCCGCATAGGCGGCGACCTGCTTCGCGACCGCCGGGTCCTTCGAGGCGAGGAGCTGGGCGGCGTCGGGGGCGATGAAATTGGCGAGCACGAGCCAGTGCGCCGCAAGCATGGCGACGACGATCGCCAGCCGCGCCTTCCAGTTCCGTACGAGGATGTAGAGGATAGCGGCGCCGAACCAGCACACGCCGATGTGCGCCAGCACCGAGTCGTAGCGATACCGAGTGAAGTCGAATTGCAGCGCCCCGCCGGCGATGAGGCCGAGGAGAATCAGGCCGATCATCCGCTTCACGCACCGCAGGATGATGCGCCCCGTCGACAGTCCGCGATCGACCTGGCTCGCATGGGAGAACGGCCACGAGACGCCCGCGAGGAAGAGGAAGAGGGGGAAGATCGTGTCGTGATGGCGGAAGCCATGCCAGGAGACATGCTTCATCTGCAGCGCGAACCAGCAGTCCGGCACGCCGAGAAGCGTACACAACGCGATCACCACACCGGAGAAGCCCATGATCCACAGCATGTCAAAGCCTCGAAGGGCGTCAAGCGACATCAGGCGCACAGCACGCTTCTGTCCCTCGCTTCCGGCTTCTGAACTCATGAGTGTGTTCTCCCCTGTTTAAAATTCCACTCTATTATATCATAATTCCCGCTCCAGAAACCGCCCCGCGCGATGACCGGTGAAACTTCCGTCGCGATAGGAGACGGCACCGTTGACCATCACGCAGCGGACACCCCCCGTGAACTGGTGGGGATCGGAGTAGGTCGCCATCGCGGCGAAGGCGTCCTCCCGCCAGATAGCGACGTCGGCGAACGCGCCGGCCGCGAGCACGCCGCGATCGCGGATGCCGAAGCGCCGCGCAGGTACGGCGGTCATGCGCGCGATCGTCTCCTCACGACCGAAGCCCAGCGCGCGCACGCGGCGGTAGAACTCGGGCATCGTCCCGTAGGCGCGCGGGTGCGGATGGTCCTTCCCGAGCGGTCCCCACGGCGCGCGCAGCGAGGCATCGCTCCCGGGCACGATCCAGGGCTGAGAGTAGATCTTCGCGAGGTTGTCCTCGGACATGCCGAAGAAAAAGGCCCCAGTCTTGCAGCCGTCGGCCTGAAGAATCGAGCAGACTAGCTCGCCAGGCGAACCGGCGGCAGTCGATGGCTGTCGAGAGCCGTCGACAGCAGTCGCCCCGACGATCTCGGCGACGCGGCGACCGGAGCAGTCTCTGGTCGCGTCGCTCCACGTGCCGCCGATCATCACCTCGTTCCAGTCCCGCCCGGAGGCGTTGATCTCGTCGATGATTTTCGCGCGCAGACCCGCGTCCTTCAGCCGCTCCATCTCGGCCGGCGCGGCGCCCTCCTGCGCCCAGTCGGGCAGCACGATGTCTAAGTCGGTGCCGGCGGCGCAGTAGGGGTAGCGGTCGCTACCGAGGAGAAGCCCCGCGTCGACCGCGCGCCCGATCTTCTCGAGGACGGCGTCGATCTTGTGCCAGTTGCGGCGACCGCTCGTCTTGAGATGCGAGATCTCCGCGCGGATGCCGGTTGCCTTCACGAGCGCGAGAACCTCGTCGATCGCCTCGAGGATGGCGTCGCCCTCGCTGCGCATGTGCGTCGCGTAGAGTCCGCCGCGCGCCGCCGCGGCCGCCGCGAGCGCCGTCACCTCGTCCGGCGTCGAGTAGCGCCCGGGCTGGTAGATGAGCCCGGTGGAGAGGCCCCAGCCGCCCTCGTCGAGCGAGCGCTCGAGGAGCGCGACCATCGCGCGCAGCTCGTCGGGCGTGGCCGGGCGCGCGGCATAACCCATGACCGAGGAGCGCAGCGTGTTGTGTCCGATGAACTGCACCGTGTTGACGGCGGGGTGCGCGGCGTCGAGCGCGACCCGGTACTCGGCGAGCGAACGCCAGGTGAGACGCTCGCCCAGCACGGCCGCCCAGTCGGAGGAGAGCCGCGCCTCGCCGTAGCGCGGCGCGACGGACCCGCCGCACTGTCCGTTCACCTCGGTGGTGACGCCCTGGGAGATCTTCGACGGGGCGTCCGGCTCGACTACGAGATAGGCGTCTGAGTGGGTGTGGGCGTCGATGAAGCCAGGCGTCACGAGGCAGCCCGTGGCGTCGATGACGAGGTCAAACGATTGCCGTCGATCGCCGTAGAGGGCCGTCGATTGCCGTCGATCGCCGTCGATCGCCGTCGAAGCCGCGACAACCTCGACAACCCGCTCGCCTTCAACGATGAGATCGCCGAGGAAGCCAGGTTTTCCGGTTCCGTCGACGATCAGGCCGTTCCAGATGAGGGTCATCTCACTTCCCGACAATGGTCTTGAAGTAGGGCAGCACCGACGGGAGCCAGACTTCGCTGTAGCCAGCCGCGTTCGGGTGGCAGCGGTCGGGCATCCACTTGACAGTGTCGCCCTTCTCGTCGAGGAACTTCGCGTTGAAGTCGACCCAGATTACGTTGCGTCCGTCAGCATAGGGGCGGATGAGCGCGTTGACGGCCTCGTTGTTGACGCGGTTCTTGTGCTGCGGACCGTCGCCGAACGGGAAGATCGGCAGCAGCAACACCTTGGACTGGGGCTGCTTGATGGCGATCACGTCGAGGACGCGGCGAATGCCGGCGGCGATCAGCGCAGGCGGATCCTTGCGGTGCCAGGTGTTGTTGGTGCCGATCATCAGCATGATGCACTTGGCGCGATAGCCGTCGAGGTCACCGTTGAGTCCGCGCCAGACCAGGTGCTCGGTGCGGTCGCCGCTGAAGCCGATGTTGAGCACGCTGTAGGTCTCGCGCAACTTGTCCAGCGCCTGGCGGCCGCGGTTCTCGCGATCCCAGTTGTGGGTGATGGAGTCGCCGAAGAGGACGATGTCGAACGTGCCGCCCGACGCGGCGATCTCGTTGCGCTTCTCCAGCTCGCGCTCCGCCCACCAGCCCACCTCGAAGCGCGTTTCGGGATAAACCGTGACCGGCTCGTCGACGCGCACGCTCTCGCGGCGGACGAACGGGGCGAAACGATTCGGCGGCATCGGCGCGTCGCTGATGGCGGCGGTCGCGTACGGAAGCACGGCCGAGGCCCAGACCTCGTAGCCGTAGGGGCCGGGATGGAGAAGGTCGGGCATCACCCCACGCGGCAGCACGCCGTCAGTCGTGAGGAACTGGTCGTTGAAGTCGCACCAGATGACCGTGCGGCCGTCTGCGAACTTCTGGATCTCGCGGTTGACGACCTCGTTGCGGTGGCGGCGGCCGTCGTTCGCGTCCGCGCCACGCGGGAAGATCGCCGTGAGAACGATCTTCGCGTTCGGCTGCTTCGCCCGGATCGTCTTCAGGATCTCGCGGATGCCGAGGATCGTGTCCACGGGCGGCTCCTCCTCGAACGGGAAGTGCCCGGTGTTGTTGGTACCGATCATGAGGAAGACGCACTTCGCCTCGTAGCCGTCAAGCTCCTTCCCCTCCGTGAGCCGCCAGAGCACGTGCTCGGTGCGATCAGCGCTCGTGCCGAGGTCGAGGGCCTTGAGCGGACCGTCGGCGAAGAACTTCTTCCACTGCTCCTTGCCGTTCGTCTCCCAGAAATGAGTGATCGAATCGCCGATGAAGACGACCTTCGCGCCCCCGTTGGTGACCGAGGACATTTTCTCGTGATGGCGCTTCATCTGCCAGCAGTTCGGGTCGCCGTTCCAGGCGGTCGGGGTGACGGCGCGAATCGCGCCGAATAAGTTGGCTGCGGCCAGCGCCGCCGCGAGGATTGCGAGTTGCTGCTTCATCTGTCAGTCTCCTTGTTCGTTTTTTCGAGTGCGGCCGAGCGCCGCCGACGGCCGTCGGCGAGCTCAGTTCTTGAAGCTGTGGATGGGCGCGGGGATGCGGCCGGTGCGGGCGATCATCGGCGCGCAGGAGAACCGCGACACGCTCATGATCGGCGCATGGCCGAGGAGCCCGCCGAACTCGACCGACTCGCCCACGCCCTTGCCGACGACGGGGATGATGCGCACGGCCGTCG
>CACYCW010000123.1 GCA_902773015.1 uncultured bacterium | reverse complement strand
GCTCCTCGGCCCGTCGGGCTGCGGCAAGACGACGCTCCTCAGGATGCTCGGCGGCTTCGAGCGTCCGGACTCCGGGCGCATTTATCTCGAGGGCAAGGACATCACCGACCTGCCCCCGAACCAGCGCCGTGTGCACACGGTGTTCCAGAACTACGCGCTCTTCCCGACGATGACGGTGTGGGACAACATCGCCTTCTCGCTGAAGCTCGCCAAGCGCGAGAAGAGCGAGATCGAGGAGCGGGTGGACGAGATTCTGACGATGATCCAGCTTGCCGATCAGGCATGGAAGTACCCGAACCAGCTCTCGGGCGGCCAGAAGCAGCGAGTCGCGATCGCCCGCGCGCTCGTGGACCGTCCGCAGGTGCTGCTCCTCGACGAGCCGCTCGCGGCGCTCGACCTGAAGCTGCGGCAGCACATGCTGCTCGAGCTTGACACGATCCACGACCAGGTGGGTATCACGTTCCTCTACGTGACGCACGACCAGGGCGAGGCGATGTCGCTCTCCGACCGCATCGCCGTCATCAACCGCGGGCGGGTGGAGCAGCTTGACGTGCCGGCGAAGATCTACGAGGCGCCGGCGAGCCGGTTCGTCGCTTCCTTCATCGGCGACACGAACTTCTTCTCGGGCGAGATCGTCTCGGTCGACGGCGACTACTGCTGCATCCAGGTGCCGGGCTTCCCGCAGATCCAGGCGTTCAACGACAAGGCGCTGAAGGTCGGCCAGCGCGTCGACCTCTCGGTCCGCCCGGAGAAGATCCGTGTCACGCTCACGCCGCCGCCGCCGGAGAAGGGCGCGGCGATCAACGTCTTCCCCTCGAAGGTGCGCGACATCGTCTACCAGGGCGTCTACACGAAGTACTGGCTCACCTCGGGCAATCTTCAGATCGCGGCCCTGAAGCCGCACTCCCGGTTCCTGCTGGACCAGGAGCCCATCACGTGGAATGACGACGTCTTCGTCTGGTGGCATCCGGACGACGGCTACATGGTCGAGGCGAAGTCGTGAACAATCCGTTGCGCACGAAGCGGGCCGAGTGGCTCGTCACGCTGCCGAGCTTCCTCTGGCTCGCGCTCTTCTTCGCCATCCCCTCGGTGATCGTGCTCGCGTTCACCTTCCACGGCCACGACGCCTCGGGCGGCGTCGGCGAGTGGAGCATGTCCACCTGGCGGGAGCTCGTCGACCCGGACTACCCGGCGATCGTGTGGAACACGCTCCGCATCTCGTTCGAGGTCACGGTCTGGTCGATTCTCCTCGCGCTCCCGTGCGCCTATGCGATCGCGCGCATGAGGACGCGCTGGCGCAGCATCGTGGCGGGCGCGATCATGTTGCCGTTCTGGACGAGCTTCGTGGTGCGCGTCTTCGCGTGGAAGACGATGTTGCACCCGGACGGCTGGCTGCAGGCGTGCTATCTCGTCTGGCTGCGGACGCGGGAGTGGCTTTTCGACTGGCTGCCGGGCTTCATGCAGAACTTCCTCGTGTGGGTGGGCTTCGCGTCGACGGGGCCGGTCGATCCGGCGTCCTCGACGATCCTCGACTCCGAGGCGGCGGTGGTGCTCGTGTCGGTCTACTCGTTCCTGCCGTTCGCGATCATGCCGATCTACACGGCGGCGGAGAAGTTCGACTTCAGCCTCCTGGAGGCGGCGCGCGATCTCGGGGCGCGCAACTTCTATGCCTTCCGCAAGATCTTCGTGCCCGGCATCAAGCAAGGCATCATCTCGGCGATCCTGATGGTCTTCATCCCGGCGATCGGCAGCTACGTCATCCCGCAGATGCTCGGCGGTACGAACTGCGTGCTTATCGGCAACAAGATCTTCATGCGCGCGATCCAGAACCGCAACATCCCGCACGCGTCTGCGCTCGCGACGCTGATGGCGGTGTCGGTGCTCGTGCCGATTGCGCTCGCGACGCTATGGAAGCGCCGACAGGACAGCCGTGACCGCAAGCGGCTGGAGGAGCAGACGGCGCGGCTCATGCTCTCGGGGAGGTCGGCATGAAGCGCTCGTTTTTCTCCGTCGCGGTGCTGGGGTTCGTGCTGGCGTTCCTGTACGTGCCGATCGTGCTCGTCGTGGTCTACGGATTCATCCCGAACGGCATCTCGATGAGCTTCTTCGACGCGAAGGGCCAGTTCATCGGCTTCACGATGAAGTGGTACGCCCAGATCTTCTCGGGCGACTACTCGGTGAAGGCGCTGCTGCAGAGCTTCTGGCTCTCGCTCACGATCGCGGGGCTCGCCACGCTCATCTCGAGCGTGATCGGCACCACGTCGGCGCTCGCGCTGCACCGCTGGCGCGGCCGGTTGCAGACGATCCACCACGCGCTCGTCTACACGCCGCTCATCATGCCGGACATCCTGATCGGCATCTCGCTGCTCATGCTTTTCGTCGCGGCGCACGTCACCTGCGGATTCTGGACGATTCTCATCGCGCATGTCACGTTCTGCGTGTCGTACGTGGTGATGACGGTTCTCGCGCGTCTGCAGGACTTCGACGACCGCATCGTCGAGGCGGCCTACGACCTCGGCGCGGGGCCGTGGTACACGTTCTTCAAGGTGGAGCTGCCGATCCTGATGCCGGGCATCGTGGCGGGCGGGCTCCTGGCGTTCACGCTCTCGATTGACGACGTGGTGATCACCTCGTTCGTGAACGGGGCGGGCACGAACACGTTTCCGACCTACGTGAGCTCGATGACGAAGCACTCGCGCAACCTGCCGAGTGTCTTCGCGCTCTCGACGCTGATGCTGATCTTCACCTGCGTGCTCGTGGGCATCTCGAAGCTCATCACCTCCCACAGCGCCGCCAGGCGGAATTGAGGACCGGCGACCTGGGTCCGCACGGAGCAGACGGAAAAGATTGAACATACGCAAGAAAGGAGAAATAGAACATGGCAACGACAAGACGTGATTTCATCCGGAGCGCGGCGGGAATCGGCGCGGCGACGGCACTGGGCGGCTGCGCGACGCGCGGCGGTCTTTTCGGCGGTTGCGGCGGCGCGCCGATGCACGGGTTCGCCGCGCCGGCGATCCCCCACATCCGCCTCGGCGTGGTGGGAATGGGCAGCCGCGGCTGCGGCATCGTGGGCCGCGCCTGCAACCTGCCCGGCATCACGGTGACCGCGATCTGTGACAACGTGCCGGAGAAGATCGAGCGGGCCAAGGGCATTCTCGCGAAGCGCAACAAGCCCGCCCCGAAGGAGTATCTCGGCGACGAGGCGTGGCGCCGGCTCTGCGAGGACCCGGACGTCGATGTCGTCTACAACACCACGCCCTGGGCGCTGCATGTGCCCGTCCAGCTCGCGGCGATGCGTGGCGGCAAGCACGTCTTCACCGAGGTGCCGAGCGCGTTCACCGTCGACGAGTGCTGGGAGCTCGTCGAGACGAGCGAGGCGACGCGTCGTCACTGCATGCAGCTCGAGAACTGCTGCTACGGAGAGATAGAGATGCTCACCTTCAACCTCGCGAAGCTCGGCCTCCTCGGGGAGCTCGTCCACGGCGAGGGCGCCTACATCCACGACCTCCGCCACATGTGCGAGACGGAGTGGCCGGGCTGTGAATGCTGGCGGTTCGACGAGAACCGCGATCACGGCGGCAACCGCTACCCGACTCACGGGCTCGTGCCGCTCTGCCTCACCTTCGACGTCAACCGCGGCGACCGGCTCGACTACCTCGTGTCGCTCGAGTCGAACCAGGTGAACTTCAGCGCCTTCATGCGGGCGCGGCTCAAGGCGGACAACCCGCGCCGCCAGTCGAAGGTGAAGATGGCGGACATGAACTCGACGCTCATCAAGACGGCGAATGGACGCTCGCTGCTCATCCAGCACGACGTATCCTCGCCGCGGCCTTATTCGCGCATCCAGCTCGTCACCGGCACGAAGGGCGCCGTGTGCGACTATCCCTATCGCATCGTGTTCGAGGAGAATCCCGGTTCGGGGGCGCACAAGTGGTATGACGAGAAGAAAGCCAACGAGATTCGCGAGAAGTACCGCCATCCGCTCTGGAAGACCGTCGGCGAGCTCGCCAAGCGCGTGGGCGGGCACGGCGGCATGGACTTCATCATGGACGCCCGCTGGAGCTACTGCCTGCGCCTTGGCCTGCCGCTGGACATGGACGTCTACGACCTCGCGGCGACGAGCTGCCTGTGCGAGCTCACGGAGATCTCGGCCGACAACCACTCGCGTCCGTGCGACATCCCGGACTTCACGCGCGGCGCCTGGCGGACCGCGAAGCCGATGGAGGTGGTGGACATCGACCTCGGCAAGATGGGCCTCAAGGACGAGAACGTGAAGAATGCCGACGGTCAAATCACCGTCTAGCCCCTGACAGGAACCGAGCCGTCGCCCGATTGTCGCCGAGGTGCCGTGAGTTGAACAGGGACGATGCCTTTGCGCGACTGGGGCGAAGCCGGTTCCGGAGCAGCTTCAGGCTGACGCGGACCGACCGTGCGCAGGCCCAGCGTTACGGCAGGGAGACCGTGCGCAAGCACCTCGTCGACTTTGTCCGGGAGAAGCTCGCCCCCGCCAGACCGGCGAAGGACGGCCGGCAGACCCCGTATCGCGGGCATCCCGGCTTCAAGGCGATGCATGGCTGCGCAATGTGCTGCCGTTCGTGCATGAACAAGTGGTGGAAGGTGCCGATTGGCGTCCAGCTTTCCGAGGTGCAGCAGCGCAAGGCCGTCGACTTCCTGATGGCGTGGCTGGAGCGCCAGTCGGCCTGGGAGGTCGCGCCCCAGGCTGGCGAACTCAAACGCTAACCGCGTCGCGCGGCTTTCTCCAGTTTCGACACCCTGGGGAGCGCGCCCAAGATCCTGCCGGAGCTCTCGGAGCGGACGATCTCGCCATCAAGGGGTTGCCAGCGGCGGCGATAAAATGGTATCATATGGAAGATGACCAATTCAAGACACGACCGCTAAAGGAACGACCGTATGAGACGACCTTCAACCCTACTCACCGTCACTTTTTCCGCCTTCTGTTTCGCATCCGCCGCATCAGGTGATGCCGCCGTTCCGGTCCTGCAGACCCTCTGGAAGAATGGTGACGATGGCGTCGCCGTCTACCGCATCCCCGCGATCTGCACCGCCCCGAACGGCGACCTCGTAGCCGTCTGCGACGCCCGCTTCCAGCACGGCGGCGACGTCGATTTCTACCAGCGCATCGCCACCGCGTGCCGCCGTTCGACGGACGGCGGGCGCACGTGGAGCCCCTCGAAGCTGACCTGGGACTGGCCGTGGAAGCCGTCCGACGAATGGTCCGCCTCCGATCCGTCGCTCGTCGTGGACTGCGGCACCGGCAAGATATTCCTCTTCGTGAATGTCTGGCACTGGGACGACATTCCCAATCACGACCGCAAGCTCGGTGTCTACCGCTTCTTCGTGCAGGAGTCCGCCGACAACGGCGTCACCTGGTCGAAGCCGCGCGAGATCTCGAAGGACATCGCCTTCCCCGACTGGCCGTTCGGCAGGCCGCGCGGCGAGAACGGCTTCATCTTCATCACCTCTGGCTCCGGCATCCAGCTGAAGGACGGCACGCTGCTGCACACGATCGTCCACGTGGGCGACGGCGTCGCGCTCTTCGGCTCGACCGACCACGGCCGGACGTGGCGTCCCTTCGGCAATCCCGCGAAGCCTGGCAAGACCGGCGACGAATGCAAGGTCGTCGAGCTGAGGGACGGCTCGCTGATGATCAACTCGCGCTGGGCCCGCGGCGGACGCGAGGTGATGATCTCGCGCGACCGCGGCGAGACGTGGCAGGCGTTCTGGGACGCCTCTCTGCCCGATCCGGTCTGCAACGGGCAGCTCTCACGCGTCGGGGACAGCCTCGTGATGGTGAACTGCAACCATTCCTCCAGCCGCGAGAACCTCTGGATCCGCCGCTCCGACGACGACGGCAAGACCTGGAACGAGGGTTTCTGCATCTTCCCCGGCAGCGCCGCCTACGCTGACTTCGCCACAAACCGCAAGGGAAATATCGGCATCCTCTTCGAACGGGACAACTACTCGAAGATCGACTTCGCGATCGTCTCCCGCCGCAGCGTCTTCGCGAAGCCAAAGCCAGCCGAACTGCCGGACGCGCTGAAAGGCCGCGACAGCGAGATCTGGCTCTGCGCCGGACAGTCCAACATGCAGAAAGGCTGGGACGAGTTCCGCGCCACGCCCGAAGAGGAGGCGCGCGTCCAGAAGGAGCTTGCCCAGCTGAACCAGGCAGAAGTCTGGCTCTGGGACGTGAACGACCGCGCGTGGACCCGCCTCACGCCCGAGAACGCCGGCAGGCGCAGCGCCTACGGCGTCTCGTTCGCGATCCGCCGTGCGCTCGCCGTAAAGAAGCCCGTCGCAATGCTCTTCGTCGCCGCCGGCGGCGCGCCGACGGAGTCGTTCCTCTCCCGCGAGACCATGTGCAAGCGCGATGCGCATGGACGCTTCGTCTACCCGAAGCTCGCCGCCATCGCCAACAACCCGATGCCAATGGACCTCAATGACGACTTCCCCTGCCTCTGGTGCAAACGCGAGTACCGCCGCCGTCTCGGCAAGGCTTCAGACGCAAGGTGGTGGGAGGTCTCGAAGCTCTACCACAGCGGCATCGAGCTCGTCAAAGACATCCCCTTCACCGGCATCCTCTGGTACCAGGGCGAGTCGAACGCCTCGACATGCGTCAGTCCCGACCGTCCGCTGGACGATGACTACATGCTGGAGACGAACCTCGCCATCATCGACCAGCTCCGCGGTGAGCGGAACATCCCTTTCCTGATGATGGGGCTCCCGAAGATGAACCGTCCGTGGGAACCATATCGCAACGCTCAGCTAAAGGCCTGCGAGGCCAAAAACGCCCTCTACGTCGATTCGCTCTCCGCCAACCTCGGCACGCCGAACGACGTGCATCCCCGCGACAAGATTCCGTTCGCGGACCTGGCGATCCGCACGCTCACGCCGCCGCTCGCGGCGCGGTCAGTCCATATGTGGCATCCGACGTCCCCGGCCGAGTGGATCTACGGCGAGGCGAAGGTCGGCGAGTCCCATCCGGGCAGCTACTTCATGATCGCCGGTTTCAGCTGCGGCTACAGCGGCGTGCAGGAGCTGTACGACGGCTCGAAGGTCTTCATCTTCTCGGTGTGGGATCCGGGCGATCCGTTCGACTTCAAGATCAAGGAGCATGAGAGGGATGTCAAACTGCGCACGAAGGTCCTCTACTCCGGCGAGGGCGTTAACGTGTCACGCTTTGGCGGAGAGGGAACGGGAGGGAAGTCCATGCTGCCTTTCGACTGGAAGATCGGCGAGACGCTGCGGTGCGCCGTCCGGGCGCGGCGGGACGGCGACCATCGCGCCGCCTTCACCGGCTACGTCTGGCGGAACGGCGGCTGGTTCAAGGTCGCCACGTTCAGCACCCTGCAGACGAAGGAGCCGGTCGTCAAGGACGTCTACAGCTTCGTCGAGGACTTCCGCCGCACCCGCGAATCGACCCAGCAGGTCCGCACCGCAGATTTCTTCAATTTCTTCGCGAAGGTGAACGGCGCATGGCAGCCGATTCCCAAGGGACGCTTCACGGCGGACAACAACACGATCCGCACCATCGATGCGCAGGTCATCCCGAACGGATTCCGCCTGATGACTGGCGGAAAGACGAAGAACACGCACATCAAGCTGTGGGCCTGGGCCGACACCCATGTCGGCGCACAGCCGAAGGAGTGCGCCGCGCTCGACGCACTGAAAGACTAAAAAGGTAGATGTCTTGAAAAACTTTTCGCCCTTCTCGACTGTTTTCCACGCAGAGCCGCAGAGCCGCAGAGAGCCATGCGTCTCTCGTTTTGCGTCTCTGCGCCTCTGCGTGAGAAACAAGGTGCTGACTGCCGGTTTGCTAACGGTTGTCTCGCTTGGCGCGTTCGCCGCGCTGCCGATCGCCATCGACTGGGCGGACGCCAAGAGCGGCGAGACGATGCCCGTCGCCGTCGCGCGCCCGTTCGCCGGCTTCCTGCCGGACGGCTCGTTCCTCGTCGCCGGTGGCAGCTCGTTCCAGGGCGACACCAAGACTTACGGCAAGGATATCTTTCTTCGCTTGCCCGACGGCAAGTGGAAGAAAATCGGCGAACTGCCGCATCCCGTTGCCGAAGGCGTCTCATGCGAGACTCCGAAGGGTCTGTTCTGCGCCGGCGGCACGGACGGCAAGGCGGCGTTCTCAGAGGCCTTTTTGCTTTCCGCAGAAGGCAATGGCGCGTTGAAGACCTCGCCGCTCCCAGCGCTCAGCGAGTCCGTGACGATGGGCGCGGCCGCCGCCGATGGCGGTGTCGTGTATGCCGTCGCGGCGAAGGTGGTCTACCGTCTCGACCTCATGGCGACAGGCTCCGGATGGATGCCGGTCGCGGAAGTGCCCGGTCCGGCGCGCGCCCAGCACGTCGCCATGATCCAGAACGGCGACCAGAAGGAGAAACTGCTCGTCGTCTACGGCGGCTATGACGCCAAGACACTACAGCCCCTCCGCGACGGTTACGCGCTAGTCCTCTCGTCGATTCAATGGCGAAAGCTTGCGGAGCTGCCCGAGGGTCTCACAACCATCGGCGCGGCGTTTCTGGCGTCGGGTCACCAGCACATCCTGCTCTTCGGCGGATTAGGTCCTGAGGGCTGGATTGCGCGCGCCATCAACGGTTCGCAGGAGACCGATCAGGTGAAACTCGGCTGGAATTGCAAAGTCTGGGCGTACAACTGCGTGACGGACGCCTGGTGTGAATACGGCGCAATCGCGGCAAGCGACAAAGTCCGCTGCGGCGCGGCGGCGGGACTGAAGCCCGGCAAGACGCCCGAGCAGTACACGCTCATCATCGCGGGCGGCGAAATTGCGCCGAGGCTGCGAACGAACGCCGTGAGCACGGCGAACTTCCGCAAGACCGGCAAGTTCGGCGCGACGGCGTGGGCTGTCGTCGGCGTCTATGCGCTCTTGATGGTCGGCATGGCGTGTTTTTTCATCTTCAAGAAGAAGGACGAGAATGACTACTTCCGCGGCGGCAACCGCATTCCGTGGTACGTCGCCGGCATGAGTATCTTCGCGACGATGCTCT
>CACYCW010000122.1 GCA_902773015.1 uncultured bacterium | reverse complement strand
CCCCATGGCCAGATTGGCGCTGTAGGGCGTCCACCGGAACCAGAGGTGCTTCGAATCGGTCGAGAAGCGGAAGAGCATGCCTGACGTATGGTGCTTCATCCCCCGAACGCCGCCGTTCACGTTCGTCGTCACGTTCGCCGGCAGCCGGTCGTAGTAGTGCTCGGTGTCGTTGAACGCCCGGCCCTCGAGCGGCAGGTATCTGCCGTCGATCCATTTCACGCCGTTCGTGTCGACGACGGACTTCTCGATCGCCATGCGGGGATCCCACTTGGCGATGTCGCCGGTGTTCGCCATTGCACCAAAGGCCACAGCCGCCAGGCAGCAGGCCGTGATCGTCTTGATGTTCATCTCTTCATTCCTTTCACGAATTCGATTCCCTCTTCTCGGGTGAGGAACTTCCCGTCGAGCTGCGCCTCGTACGTAGCTTTCAAGATTATACCAAATTTCACGCCAGGCTGCATTCCAAGGGCGATGAGATCGCGCCCCTGCACAAGCGGCTTCGGTGCCGCGTCGGCGACGCGCAACCGCTCCGCCTCTCGGGCAAGCCACCGGAGCGGCTCGGGCTCGGAGGGATACGGCGGGCGACCGGCATCGTCCGCCTCGGCGACGCGAAGGAGACGGTCGATGCGCAGCACGTGCGCGGCCAGCCGGCGAATCGCGCCGTCGGAGGCGTGCGACTTCCACATCGCGAACGGCCGCATGTGAAGCCGCACCAGCGGCGGCACCTCCCGGAGAAGACTCTCCTCGTTGGTGAATCGCCGCAGAAACGACAGCGTCGGGGCGACACCCGCCTCGTCATGGCCGAGAGAGCGGATGCGCTGGCGCACCGGGTCGAACGCCGTGCAGTCGGGCTTGCCGAAGTCATGGCACAGCACCGCCAGGCCGACGACCAGGTCCTCGTGATGCCGAGATCCGTCGATTGCCGTCGAGGGCGGTCGAGCGCCATCGCCGTCGAGGGTCGTCGCGAGGCGAGCGTCGCGCGCTCTCGCGAAGGCGTCAAGGCAGCAGAGCGTGTGATTCCACACGTCACCCTCCGGATGCCACTTCGGATCCTGCCGACATCCGATGAGCCGCTCCAGCTCGGGGTAGTATCGCACCCATCCCGTCGCCCGCAGAAACTCGAGGCCACGCGAGATCCGCACCCCCCTCGTGAGCAGTTTCGACCACTCCTCGAAAAGACGTTCCGGCGGCAGCCCCTCCGGCGTCATCTCGCGACAGGTCGCGATTGTCTCCGGCGCCGGCGCGAGGTCGAAGCGCGCAACGAACTGCATGCCCCGGAGGACGCGCAGCGGATCCTCCCTGAAATGCGGCGAGACATGCCGCAGCACGCGGCGCTCCAGATCTTCACGGCCGTTCCACGGGTCAATCAGCTCGCCCGTGAGCGGATCGCGATAGATGGCGTTGATCGTGAAGTCGCGCCGGGCGGACGCCTCCTCGATCGTCAGCGCCGGATCGTACTCCATGCCGAACGCCTTGTGTCCAAGACCAAGCTTCGTCTCGCGGCGCGGCAGCGCGACGTCGATGTCGAGGTGATGCAACTTGATGACCCCGAACGACGCGCCGACGAGGTCTAGTTCGAAGCGCTCGGCGAGCGTCCGCCGCAGGTCATCCGCGGCAATGCCGAAGCACTCGAGGTCGAAGTCCTTCGACTCGGTGCCGAGCAGCTCGTCGCGCACGCAGCCGCCCACCAGGAGGGCGCGTCCGCCTGCGCGACGCACCAGCTCGGCGACGACCTGGACCTCCGGCGGCATGGTCAGTCCAGCGGGACACGCACGACGCGGGTGCCAATGGAGCAGAGGATGTCGTAGGCGTGCGTGCCCTTCAGCGCCGCCCAGTCGTCGGGCGCGATCTCATCGCGTCCGCACCGGCCGAGGAGAATCACCTCGTCACCCGGCTTTACGCCGGGAACGTCCGTGACGTCGACCGTCGTGTAGTCCATCGAGATGCGCCCGACGATCGGGCAGCGCCGACCGCCGACGAATACGAATCCGCGGTTGGAGAGCGCGAGCGGCAACCCGTCCGCGTAACCGGCCGCGATTGTCGCCACGCGCGTCGGCGCGTTGAGGCACCAGGTGCGCCCGTAGCCGAGCGTCGTTCCGGGCGGCAGGTCGCGCACCTGCGCGACACGCGTCTTCAGCGTGAGCACGGACTCGACCTTCAGCGTCTTCCGTCCGTTGGGATCGAAGCCGCCGTGAAGATCGATGCCGGCGCGCACCATCGTGAACGGCGCACGCGCCGCCTCCGGGAAGCTGTTGATCGCATCCGACGCCGCCATGTGCACCTTCGCGAAGCGATGCATCTCGCTCGCCGCCACGACGAGATCCCTGAACCGCGCGATCTGCCGTCTCGTGTAGGGGTTCTTCGGATCGGAGGCGACGGGGCAGTGCGTGAAGATGCCCTCGCAGGCGAGGTTCGGCAGGCGCGTCACCTCGCGGATCACCTCAAGCGCCTTGTCCGCCAGGATGCCGAGCCGCCCCATGCCGGTGTCGATCTTGAAGTGGACACGCACCGTCCGCCTCGCACGCACCGCCTCCGCGCTCACGAGCCGCGCCGTCGGGAGATCGATGATCGGCAGGATCACTCCGGCCCTCACCATTTCGGGAATCTCGTCGGGCAGCGCGCTGGAGAGAATCTGGATGTCGAACCCATCGACGGTTGAGGGGGCGGACAAACCCTCGCCAACAATCGACGGCTGTCGCCCGCCGGTGACATCACAGCGCCCCAATCCCTTCAAACCTTTCAAACACTTCTTCAACTCCAACGCCTCGACGAGGCTGGCGACGCCGAACTGCGTGCAGCCCGCCGCCGCAAGCGTTCGCGCAGAAGCCGCGACTCCAAGCCCGTAGGCATTCGCCTTGAGAACACACAGAACCTCCGCCGGACGGACATGCGCCGCGATGCGGCGGTAGTTCCTTGCCAGCGCCTTCAGGTCGATTCCAGCGACAACTCGATGTACCATGACTTGCATCCTCCCCAAGGCGGTTCGCCTCAACTCCTTGCCGTCCCGACGCTGAACGTGCGCCCGCACATGTGGCATGTGATGGCGATTGTCGGCGGCAGTCCTTTGCGCTCCTCGTCGGAGAGCGCCGCGAGCGTCGCCGCCGCGCGATCCGCCGAGCAGCGGCAGGCGAAGCGCAGCGGCGCCGTCTTGCGCAGCTCGGCGTGTTCGAGACCGAGACGCTTCAGAATGTTCCGCGACGCAACCGCGAGACTCTTCGGCTCGGCGATGCGGCAGCTGACGAGATCGCCCGTCGCGTCCGGCAGGTCCTCCACGAGAATGCCACGGGACTCGAGAATCTCCACCTCGTCGCTGACTGACGCCTCAAGACGAATCGTTGCCTTGCGCTGGAGCGACCCCGCAAGGTAGCCGTCGAGCGAGGTCGCGATACCTTGCGAGAGGATGCGCCCCGGCACCGAGCGCGTCACCTGAATCTGACGCTTGCCGATTGCCTTGCGATCATCGGGACACCCCAGGCCGTCGAAGTCATCGAGCGTCTTCTTCTCGGTGTAGCCGCGCAACGTCCCCTCGGCCGTGCATTCCACATTGAAGCCACCGAGCGGACCCTCGCACTTCATCTGGACGATCAGCGTCTCATCCTTCTCGGACACCTCGCTCCCGAGAAGAGCGGCGGCGGCAAGGGCCTTGGCAAGGTAGTAGGCGCTCGTCGGACCGGCGAGATGGCCTCGCGCAAGCTCCTGCGCAGCGCCCTTCACGTCGACGATCGTCACCGCGACCTTCGCATCCGCATCATACCATTCCTCTCGGCAATCCGTCATACTCACTTCCTGAGTCTCATCTCCCTCTCAAACCCCTCAAAACTCATACTGCACACCGATGGCAATCGTATAGACCATCTCGCGCTGGGTTTCGAGACCGAACGTGGCGTCGGCGTCGAGACGCAACGCCCACTCGTCGGTGAGGTGATAGAACGCGCCCAGGCCGGCCTTCGGTCCGACCTGTCCTTCGCGACGGCCGATCCAACCGCGCGCGCCGAGTGTGACGAACGGATCGAACCGCGAGTAGCCGAAGAGATCGCCGTAGAACGACCACCCCTGCAAATGGCTGAGCGCAGCGGCGGAAAGCCCGGCGGCGTCCTCAACCCACGCCGCCTCGCCCTCGACCGCCCAGTTCTCGGTGAGATACCAGCCGCCGCGCAACGCGGCGCCGCCCAGATGCCGCAGACGCGACCCGCCCTGCGGCAGCGTCAGCACCGCCGAAACGCCAAGGTAGCCGCCAACGGTATCGGCGATCTCTTCGACCTCTCCGCCCGCCGGCGATCGATTGCCGTTGAGGGCGTTCGCCGCACCATCCGCAGGCGGCCGATTGCCTTCGATGGCGTTCAAAGCCAGCGGCGCGGCGAGCGACAGGAGAATCAGCGCGACACGCTTCATTGGCGAATAACCCCGTCGCCGGTGACCTCGTATTTGTAGGATGTGAGTTCCTCAAGCCCCATCGGACCGCGGGCGTGCAGCTTGTCGGTGGAGATGCCGATCTCAGCTCCCATGCCGAACTCCGCACCGTCCGTGAAGCGCGTCGAGACATTGTGGTAGACGGTCGCGGAATCGACATCGCGCAAGAACTCCGCCGCCCGTTCCGCATCGGCCGTCACGATGCAATCGGAATGATGCGAGCCATGGCGATTCACGTGCGCGATCGCCGCCCGGTAGTCCTTGACGACGCCAACGTTCAGCTCCAGCCCGAGAAACTCGCGGTCCCACTCCATCCGATCCACGCCCTGCGCCCCGGACTCTTCACTCTCAACTCTTAACTCTTCATTCAGGATGACACCCTTGTCCTTCGCCCAGGCGCGGACCATCGGCAGGAACAGCGGCGCGACCTTCTCGTGGACGAGCAGGCACTCCGCGGCGTTGCACGCGCTTGGACGCTGCACCTTCGCGTTGTCGAGAATCGTGAGCGCCATCGCGAGGTCGGCCCGGTCGTCGACATACACATGGCAGACGCCCTTGTAGTGCTTCAGCACCGGGATGAGCGCCGCCTCGCACATCGCGCGGATGAGCCGCTCGCCGCCGCGTGGAATTGCGAGATCGACAAGTCCGACGGCGCGCACGAGTTCCGTCACCGCCGCGTGATCCTGCACCTCGACGAACAGCACCGCATCCGCGGAGACGCCCTTCGCGCCCAGCGCCGCGCTGACGCTCGCGGCGAGCGCCTTGTTGGACTCGACCGCCTCCTTGCCGCCGCGCAGGATGATCGCGTTGCCCGTCTTGAGGCAGAGGGCCGCGGTGTCGACGAACACGTTCGGACGCGACTCGAAGACGACCGCGATGACGCCGAACGGCACACGCACCTTGCGAATCGTGATGCCGCTTGGACGCGTGCGCGACCAGATCTCCTCGCCGACCGGGTCCGGCAGAGACGCGACATGGCGGACGCCGTCGACCATCGACTTGAACCGCGCATCAGTGAGCGTCAGCCGGTCGATCATCGCCGGCGAGATGCCCGCGGCCTGTGCGTTCGCGACGTCGTGCGCATTAGCCTCGGCAATCGCGGCGCGGTCCGCCTCCAGGCGATCGGCAATGGCGAGAAGCGCCTCGTTCTTCTCCGCCGTGGTGAGTTTCGCGAGTTCCGCTGCAGCCGCCCGTGCGCGGACGCCCAGCCCCCGAACGTAGTCTGAGATGTTCATGGGCAATATTATATCACATTCACGCGAACCCGGCTCGGCGGAGGGCCTCCTCGGTGAGGCCCGCGCGCGGAGCGGCGGCCTTCGCGATATACTTGCCGACGATGTCACCTTCAAGATTCACCCGGTCGCCGACGCGCTTCGCGCCGAGCGTCGTCTCCGTCGCCGTCGTCGGAATGAGGTCGACGCCGAGCCAGTCGTCGCCGATGACGCTGATCGTGAGCGAGACGCCATCGACCGTGATCGAGCCCTTCAGCACGGACTGCGCCGCGAGAACGCGTCCGCAGCGGATGCGCAGCTGGAAGTCGCGCCCCTTCGGCTCCTTCGCAATGATCGTACCGCAGCCGTCGACATGACCCTGCACGATGTGTCCGCCCATCGCGTCGCCCGCGCGAAGCGCTCGTTCGAGATTCACCTTCGCGCCCGGCACGAGTTCGGCGAGGACGGTGCGCGCCTCCGTCTCCTGCAGCACGTCCGCCGTGAAGCGCGAGCCTTCGCACTTCACGACCGTGAGGCAGACGCCGTTGACTGCGATCGACTCGCCCAGCTCCAGCGGACGCCCCCACGGCGTGTCCGCCGCGACCTCCAGCACTAGTCCCCGTCCGCGCGAGACGCGCTTCACCGTGCCGACCTTCTGGATCAATCCTGTAAACATTTCTACTTTCTCGACAGATGCAGATGACGATACGAAGCCACAACCATGTCGCGTAGTTTACCACAAAGCGCACCGCCCTGCAAGGCCGCCGCCGGACTGGAATTCGAAAACAGCGATTCCAATTCTGGGGCGTGCACGTCCGCGTTTAGCCGCCGACAGTTTCCGCCTCGTTTCACGACCAGTGAAATTCACTCCCGGGACGATAGCCAACCGAATGCAAATGTGGTAGAATATCGGCTCATCCCGGGGATTCCAATCTACATCATGACGATGATCTGCGAAATGACGGCGTCAGGAAAGATCGCCGCGATGGCGGGGACCATGGTCAAGGTCATCGGGACGGGCTGGGCGCTGACGATCGTATTTCTCGTGCTGCTCTACGCCGCAGCGGGGGCGATTGCGCGCAAGAATCCGCTCCGATGCCTCTGGAACATGGTTCCGGCGTACCTAACTGGGTTTTCCATCGCCTCGTCGTCGGCGGCCATCCCGGTGACGCTCGGATGTTGCGAGAAGAACGGGATTTCAAGGGACATCCGCGACTTCGTGGTGCCGCTGTGCGCCAACATACACATGGTCGGCAGTGCAATCAAACTGATGGCGTCCACGCTCGCCACGGCCATCATCTTCGGCATCGACCTCCCGCTCCCGCAGATCGTCCACTTCAACTTCATGTTTGCGATTGCGGCGGTGGCGGCGCCAGGCGTCATGTGCGGGGTGCTGATGGCCTCCGTCGGATTCCTCGATTCCATTCTCGGCCTCACCCCAGACCAGATCGCAGTGGTGATGACGCTCTACATGGCGCTGGACGGATACGGTCCGGCGGCCAATGTAACCGGGGACGGCGCCGTGGCGCTGGCGGCCGACAGCTTCTTCTCCGGAAGACGCACCTGAAACGGCTCGCGCACGATTCGCGGCGCACCGAGTGGCAGGCGTTCGCCTCCTACACCTTATTCACGTCATACTCGCCTTCGCAATCGCCAGCGAGAGGATCGGAGAAGCCGCTGCTGGACAGGCGGAATCGAGTCGCTCGCGCGAGGGGCTTCGAGCCGATGACAAGGGGACACAGAATCGACCACCATCGATCGACGAGCCCCTGGTCGGCGAGCGAGCGGGCGAGGATGAGGCCGCCTTCGCAGAGAACGTGCATCACGCCGCGACGACCAAGGTCTTCGAGCGCGGCGCGCACATCGCGGTAGACGAGCGTCTCGTTCGGGGCACCGTCCGTGAAGACCTGTGCGCTCTTGGGGAGTCGCCCCGACTTCGAGACGATGACGCGGATCAAGTCATCGTTGCGCCGCCCGTGCGACAGCAGGGAGGGATTGTCCTTGCGCACCGTCTCCGCGCCAACCAGGATCGCATCAACCGTCTCGCGCAGACGCCCCGTAATGCGGCGTGAGGCAGCGGATGAAATCCAGCGCGCGTTGCCGAAGTCGTCGCAGATCTTTCCATCGAGGGACATCGCAAGCTTCACGGTGACGAACGGCATTCCCGTCGCCACATGCTTTGCAAAGGGGGCAATCAAGCGCTTCGCCGACTCGAGAAGGCTCTCCATTCCGCCGCACGCCTTCCACACTCCCGGATCGGTATTGCCACGACAAGGACAAACGCAATCAACCCCAGCCTTCGCCAACACACGCCTGGCCCGTCCGCGGTTTTTCGGGTTCGGGTCCGCAACGGCGTAGACGACCTTCTTGATACCGGCGGCGACAATGGCATCGGTGCATGCGCCGACGCGCCCCGACCGCGAGCACGGCTCAAGCGTCACGTAAAGGGTCGCGCCTTTCACGGTTTCGCCGTGCCGCGTCGCATCCTTGATCGCCGCGACTTCGGCATGGTTGCCTCCGCAACGCCTATGCCAACCTTCACCGATGATCTTGCCGTTCTTGACGATGACGGCGCCGACGGGAGGATTGGGGCGGGTGTGCCCCTCGCCCTTCCCGGCCAGCTCCAGAGCCCGCCAGAGGAAATCGGTGTCAGAGGCTCCTGGCATACTTGTCCAGGACACCGTTGATGAGCTTGCGGGAACGCGGCGTGGAGAACCAGTTCGCGAGGTCGATGGCCTCGTTGATGACGACGGCCTTGGGGATGTCGGTGTTCTTCATCTCCCAGATGCCCATGCGCAGGACGACCCGCTCGACGGTGCCAAGTCGGTAGAGATCCCAGTGGTCGAGCAGATGGACGATTGTGGCGTCGATTTCCGCGAGCGAACCCAGTACGCCGGCGACGCGCTCCTCGGCGAACGCCTTCAGCTTGCCCTTGGCGGCGACCGCGCCGCCATCCTCGTCGTCCAGATCGGCGATCTGGCTCCAGTAGGCGTCCATGAACGCCCTCATGTCATCAGGCGGGTTCAGGTCCGCCGCGGTCAGCATCTGTATCGCCCATTCCCGGGCGTTTCTGCGTGTCTCCATCATGTCAAATGTCCTTTCACACCGGCTTCTCCGAGAAGGCGAAGCGCGTCACCTTCACGCCAGTCGGCTCAAGAAGCTTCTTCACGACCGCAAGCCAGGTGTCGGAGATGTCGCAGGCGATCACCACCGCGTCGGCGTTGGTGGCGTTGATGATCTCCGGCGCCTCGTTGATCGTGCCAAGAATGCGAATGCCGCCGATGTACTTGCCCTTCAGGTAGACGTCATCGTCAATGAGCCCCACGATCATCCGGTCATTCGCGGCGGTCGTGCGCACCAGCTCGCGCCGGAACGACCGGTAGCGCAGCCCGCACCCGTAGACGAGGATGCGCGAGACGTCCTTTCGCCCCCTCAGGCGCGAGCAGTCGATCGCGTAGAAGATGTCCCGCACCATGCCGCGGAAGACCCGCAGCGTGAGCAGCGCGACGAACGACACCATCGCATAGAGAAGCGTGAACACGTTGATGTGCTCGGTGGCGGTCGACGGCCAGTAGTAGAGGAACACGGAGCCCGCGACCGAGCCGAAGACGCACGCGAGCAGCAGCCGGATGTAGTTCGACAGGAGCGCCCGCGACCAGATGGTGCGGTACGTGCGGAAGAAGACGAGGAACATGAACACCGCCACCACGCGCACCGGCAGGTAAGCGCGAAGCAGGTGCAGCGACATCTCGAAGCGCAGCATGCGCGCGCAGAGGAAGAACACTGCGGCGAGCGCAATGATGTCGAGAATCACGAAGAACGGCACCGACCACACGGCCATCCGCCGGCGTGACGCGTGGTCGCGCGTGTGCGCCACCTCGTTGAGAAGCCGCCCCGCGTCGAAGAGCTCGATCGTCGCATCCTTGAAGATGACGACCGCCCCGATCGCCATCGTGGCAAGCCACAGCCCGGCGGTGCGGGACTTGAGGAACATCGCGACAAGCCCCGTCAGGACCGCCGCCGCGGAGATGCCGTAGAGGATCCACGCCGTCTTGCGCTGGTTGAGGCCGGTCGCGCGCAGGATGCGATGGTGCAGGTGGTCCGCGTCCGCCGTCATCACCTGCCCCCCGGATGCCGTTTCTCCTCGGGCGATGAGACGGCGCAGCGTGCGTCGGAGGATCGCGAGCGAAGTGTCGAAGATCGGAACGCCCATCGCGAGCAGCGGCACGCCGACGGAGACGAGAAACGAGTTCGGCACATGGGAGGCAAGCGGCAGTGTCGCGATGACGAAGCCGATGAACATCGAGCCGCAGTCGCCGAGGAACACCGAGGCGGGATTGTAGTTGTAGCGCAGAAAGCCGAGCAGCGCGCCGGCGAACGCGAAGTAAAAGAGGGACGCCTGCGGGTTCTGCACGAAGAAGCAGCTGCCGGCCATGCCTATGGTCGCGATGAGCGCGATTCCGCACGCGAGTCCGTCCAGTCCGTCGATGAGGTTGAACGCGTTGACCGCCCCCACCACCCAGAACATCGTCAGGGCGCAGTCGAGCCAGACGGGCAGCCAGGGCCAGAGATCGGCGAAACCGAGATCCGCCCACCGCCAGACGAGAAAGGCTACCGCCACCTGTCCGAGCAACTTCAGTTTCGGCGGCAGCGAGAACCGGTCGTCAGCCAGTCCAAGAAGCCCAATCGCGAAGGAGAGCGCCGACATCTTGAAGAACTTCCCCTCGGCGAGCCCCTGAAGCCCAGGCCGATCCGTGAAGTAGAGAAAGAGCCCGTAGCCGATCGCCATCCCGAGAATGATCGCGAGCCCGCCGCCGCGCGGAATCGGCACCTTGTTCAGCCGCCGCTCGTCCGGACGATCCACCATCCCGAGGCGGCGATTGATCTCCCGCACGACAGGCGTGAGAAGCAGGGTCAGGATGAGCGGCCCCAGAAAGGCGATGACATAGGGAAAGACCTTCTCGATCATGGCACCACCCCCCTGACGAGCCTGAGGAACTCGGAAAGCCGCCGCTCGTCCGACGTCGACGCGTTCACCGTGACCATCACCCAGCGGTCGATGCGACCGAGGATGCTGCGATCCCACACGTCGACGAAGATGCGCAGCAGATGGGAGGAGGTGCGGAAGCCCTCCTGGTTGAAGAAGGTATAGGCGAATCCGAGCGTGCTCGCGTCATTGAAGGCCAATGTCACGAGATGCCAGTCGACGCCGGCGACGACGATCGTGCGCGGGTTCATCATCTGGAAGCCCTGCGTCGGCAGACAGAGCTCTGGACGATGGATGGAGCTCTTCGAGCGCCCGCCCGTGACGAGCGTGACCTGGAACCAGGTCCCGTCCGTCGCCGTGTAGAGACGCTTGTCGAAGAGCGTGTCGTCCGGCAGCGTGTGGCGCTCGGCCTCGCTCGGCTCGATCGCCTCGGAGACAAAGCCCGGCAGTTCTCCGAGCCGTGCGGCTGGCGCTTCGGTGAGGACGGGATCGGCCGTCTGCGCCTGGTAGAGCATCGCGGCAATCGCGATGGCCGCAGTGACGGCGGGTATCAGGAGCGTGCGCATCGCCTGGCTCCTTTCGTGATGAGTCCGCCCGTCGCCACCATCAGCGCAATCGCGACGAGGAAGACGACGTACCCGGAGTAGTCGTGGTAAAAGCCGGTGGCGAAGTCCGGCGAGCAGGTCGCCGCGACGGCGACGATGGTGATGATGCGCATCACGTTGCCGGCGACCGCGATCGGCATCGCGAGCGCGAAGAGGATGCCGCGCCGCAGCCATGTCGGCTGCGTGAAGTAGCCGTAGCCCGCCGTGAGCGCCATCATCGCGAAGAGCGAGCGCATGCCGCTGCACGGCTCCGCGACGTCAATTGCGAACACCCCTGTCGGCGAGGTGAGCATCGTGCCCTGGCGGACAATGTCGATGCCGCACCCCTGAAGCACGCCTGATGCGATCGAGACGGCGAGCAGTCTGAGGTGGATCGTCACCAGGTCGAGGTAGGTGTGCAGGGGCAGGCAGAAGAGGAGGAAGAGGAACGGAAAGAGCGTCCGCCGCATTGTCTTCGCCCCGAAGAACGCCCAGGTGAGCGAGATGAGCATGCCGACGAAGCCGACGATCTCAAGCCGGATCTGCGTGCCACGCGCACCGAGGAAGCCGAGGAAAAGGCATGGCACGAGCAGGATCGTGCCGCTCCAGGAGGGTGCGCCGACGCTCTCGAGGATGCGTCGGCGCTCCGTCCAGAGGACATAGAGCGAGAAGACCGGCACATACCAGCCGTAGGACATGTCCTCGAGCGCATCCGTGAAGATGGACGGCGCATGCGTGAAAAGTAACAGACGAAAGCCGGGAACCATCGCGAGGAGTGCCACCGCGAAGAGTCCGACCCGTATCTGGTTTTCCTTCAGTCTCATCTAGCCGATATATGTGAACATTATACCACAAATTCGCCTGACGCGCATTCACGCGTCGCAGCGGTCGATGCCTCCTTCATTCGTTGGCCTTGCGATAGCGAATGGATTTCCGAGGGGCAGGGGCTTGCCGCGGAACGCTTCGGCGCACCTTGCCGAGATTGCGCGACTCGGCATGGCGCTTCGTCACCAGCACCGGGCGCGTATAGCCGGCCTTCGCCAGAGTCGCCATCAGAAAACGAGCCGGGCGGAGATCCTTCACGTCCGGATCGAGCAGGATGTGGATGACGCGGTCGTGCGGCACGTCATGGTCCTCGAGTATCGCCGCCACTTCATGAGGGCTGACGGGGCGATCGGCGAAGAGGACCTCGCGCGTCGTCACCCGCACGGCAGGATGCTGCGCATCAAGCTCAATCGAACGATGCGTCGCGCAACCGCAGGCGATAAGGCCGAGAACGACGGCACAGCAGGCTGGATTCGCTTTCATTTTTCAATGTCCATAGTATACCATTCCTCTGCGGTGACTGTAAAGCGGGGCACCTCCCCCTTCAGGCCGACCGTGGGAGGACCGCGTAGCCCGACTCCTGCGCGAGGGCTCGGTCATCGGCGTAGATGGCGCCGGGGGTCGTGAGAAGCGGGCCCGCGATGCCGGCGTTGATGCCAACGTGCAGGCAGCGCCGCGCCTCGTCATCCGTGAGGTCTCGCCGTCCACCCGCGAAGCGCAACGAAGGCCGCGGATTAACGAACCGCAGGAGCGCGATTGCGTCGAGGATGCGCTCGATGTCCAGCGGGCGCACGTGGGCGAGCGGCGTGCCGGGTATCGGGTGAAGGATGTTCACGGGTATCGAATCGGGTCCGACCTCCTTCAGCGCGAAGGCGAACTCAACGAGCTGCTCGTCGGTCTCGCCCATGCCGATGATGCCGCCGCAGCAGATGCGGAAGCCGAGCCGCTTCGCCGCGCGAAGCGTCGCGAACTTGTCCTCGGGGCGGTGCGTCGTGCAGAGCGCGCCAAACCGGGATGGCGCAGTCTCAAGGTTGCAGTGGATTCTCGTCAGCCCCGCCTCCTTGAGGCGAACGAGCTGCGCCTCGGTGAGAAGCCCGAGCGAGGCGCACAGGCCGATCCGCGAACGGGCCGTGATGGTGCGTAGGGCAGCGACGATCTCCTCAATCTGCCTGTCGGTCTGTCCTCTGCCGGAGGTCACGATGCCAATGCGCTGCGCACCGTCCGCGGCAGCGGCGATCGCCGCCGCCGCGCAGTCGTCCGCGCCGATCCAGCCGTGGCTTTCGCATCCAGTCCGCCAGTACGCGCTTTGGGCGCACCACTTGCAATCCTCGCCGCACCGGCCCTGGCGGGCGCTCACAATGGCGCAGAAGTCGAATGAGCGGGAGGCGAGTCTCTCCGTGATCACATGCGCCGCCTCGTGAAACGCCGCACGCGGAGCCTTCGCGAGAATCCCCAACGCCTCGGCGGGGGTGATTTCGCCCCCCGCGAGAACGCGATCCCTCAGTGCGGAGACATCGATCTCATCTGACATGACGCTCAGCCCTTCAGCCCCTCGTTCAGACTGCCAGTTCGGTAGCCCCGGAGATCCAGCGCGACATGGATGAAACCGATGCGCCTGAACTCGGCGGCAATCTCCTCCGAGCGGGCCAGGATATCGGGGAAACGTTCGCGCGCGACCTCGATGCGCGCCATGTCGCCATGAATGCGCACACGCAGCTGCCCGAGTCCGCCGAACGCGGCATCCAGCCACCGCTCGGCCCGGTCGACACGCGCAATCGCCTCCGGCGTGATGCGCCGACCGTAGGGGAACCGCGAGGCAAGACAGGGCGCGCTCGGCTGGCACCAGGTGGGCAGCCCCATCTCGCGCGAGAGCGCGCGAATCTCCTCCTTCGTCAACCCGGCCTCGTGCAGCGGACTCAGGATGCCCAGTTCGCGAAGAGCCCGACGCCCGGGACGATAGTCAGCGTCGTCATCACGATTCGCGCCCTCGAGAACGACCGCCGCGCCCTGCTCATTCGCGACGGATAGGATCCGCTCGAAGATCGCGCGTTTGCACAAATAACAGCGGTCCGGCGGATTCTCGGCGAAACCCGGCACGGACATCACATCCATCTCGACGATCTCATGGCGGATTCCGCGCTCGTCGCAGAATGCCGTGGCCGTCTCTGATTCGCGCTGGGGAAAATCGCGAAACCGTACGGTGATCGCGACCAGTGCCGTTCCTAGCGTCTCCTGCGCGACCGCGAGCAGGAAGGTCGAGTCGACGCCGGCGGAAAAGGCCACGGCTGCGGAACCGAAGCCGCGCAGGCGCTTCTGCAGACGGCTCAGTTTCGCCTGCGCCGTGTCCTCCGCCGCCATGCTCATGATGCCTTCGCGCTCCCTACAGCGGGTGCCGGTGGATTCCCGCCCTTGGCCTCGTATCGACGGATGCGCAGCCGCACGCCAAGACGAGCGCAGATGGCACGGCAACGCTCCTGCTGGTCAAGCGTCGTCACCGGCACGTCCACGACGGTCATCACGACCTCCGGCACGAATTTCGCCGCATCCGTCGCGAATTTCAGCATCGCCGGATAGGCCGCAATCCCAAAGCGCGGACGGCAGACCCGCAGGTACTCCTCCGGATCATCGGTATTGAGGGAGATCGAGAGGCAATCCACGAGCCCGGCGAAGCGCGATGCCGTGGGCGCGCCCGCAATCAGGTCGGAAAGCCCGTTCGTGTTGACGCGGATGCGCACCGTCGGATGGTGCGACTTCATGTGCGAGGCGACGGCGAGCAGTGCATCGAGGCGCTCCGTCGGCTCGCCGTAGCCGCAGAAGACGAGCTCGCCGAAGCGCGACCAATCCCAGCCCTCAACGCTATCGATGGCCTCCTCGAGGGACGGTTCTCGCTCCAGCCAGAGCGAGTCGGATCCGAATACGCCTCGCGCGTTGTTGCGCAGACAGAACGTGCACGCGCAGGGACACCTGTTCGTGAGATTGACGTAGATGGCGTCGTGAACCCGATAGGTGATGGTCATCATGGGCGCATAGTTTATCATTTCTCGCCGCCGATGTTAAGACCCAATCGCCCACACCCGTGTGGGGACTTAACAGGAAGCGCGGAATTTGATAGAATACCTTGCATGAAGAAATCCGACAGCCTGAGAAAAATCGAGATCATCACCGACTACACGAGGCACGCCGATGCGAGCGTGCTCGTCAAGTGGGGCGACACCTGGGTGCTCTGCACGGCCACCGTCGAGGAGAAAGTGCCGCCCTTCCTCCGCGACACCGGGCGCGGCTGGGTCACCGCCGAGTATGCCATGCTCCCCTCCGCGCCAGGCGGCGGACGCAAGGAGCGTGACATCAAGAAGCTCAAGCTCGACGCGCGCTCGGCGGAAATCCAGCGGCTCATCGGACGGGCCCTTCGCGCCGCCGTCGACCTGCCGGCCCTCGGCGAACGCCAGATCACGATCGACTGCGACGTCCTCCAGGCTGACGGCGGCACGCGCTGTGCCGCCATCACCGGCGGCATGGTCGCCCTGGAGATCGCCGCTCGACGTCTCCTCGCCAGCGGACGCATTGACCGGAACCCGATTCTCAACCGCGTCGCCGCCGTTTCGGTCGGCGTCTGCGACGGTACACCCACGCTGGATCTCGACTACGCCCACGACTCCACGGCCGAGGTCGATCTGAACGTCGTCATGACGGACAGCGGCCGCTTCGTCGAGCTCCAGGGCTGCGCCGAGCATCGCCCCTTCACCGACCGTCACCTCGCGAATATGCTCGCCCTCGCGAAAAAGGGGATTCGCCGAATCTTCCGCCTCACCGCATCCGCTCTGCGGTCCCGCCGATAAACCATTGGGGGGCGCCGCTCGTCATTGAGCTCCTTCGGGACGCGCCGTTGCGCGTGCGAGCGGTGAGCGCGAGCCCTCACGTGCGCAGGGCCGCGGCAACGGCCAGGGGATGCCGTGTCATGATTCTCCACCCCTTACTTGACGAACGACTTGATAGAGTCGGGAACCCACTGACGCGCCTTGATGGTGACGGTGACCGGCACGCCCTTCTTCACATCAAGCGTCTGCGTAAGGCGATGGGCGAGATCGACGAGGGCAACCTTGCGGCCCCCCGTGGCGAGCGGCGAGTCGATGACGCCCCAGGGCCCCTCCGTGTTTCCATTCTTGACCCAATCCTTGACCGTCAGCTCCTTCCAGGCGCTCGGCACGTTCTCGAAGCTGCCGTCCACGAGCCGCGCACCAGTGACGCGCACATCATCGACCATCGTCTGGTAGCCATTGCCCCCGGTCAGCACGAGCTCGAGCTTGCCGTCACGGTCCGGCGTCCACGTACCCGAGTATTCCGCCCATTCAAGAGTCGCTTCGCCGAGATTCCGCCACTTCGAGCCTCCGCCCCAATGCGGGGTGAAGATTGCTTTGACCTCGCCCATGATGTGCTCAATGCGAATCGGCCGCGGTCGCGACATGCCCTCGCCGTGCCGTACCGGCGGTGAGAACCGCCAGGGGCTCGCATATAGACCCATCTCGTGAAAACGCGTACCGCCGCCGAGCACCTTCCGCATCGGCGAGTCCGGCTTCAGCTCCCAGTCGAAGCCCTCGTAGTCCACGAAGCCGGGGTCACCCGCCATCTCCACGTTGCCGGAAATGACGTGGGTGGACATCACCTTCTCCTTGTTGCTCACGACGAGACCGCCGGTGCCGCACATCACGTTGTTGGTGACGACGTACCAGTAGGCGTTGTGCGCGTCGACCTTGTTGGTGATCGCGAGGATGTCCAGGATCCGCGGATAGCGCGTACGCCAGAGCTCGGTCTCGTAGAGCTCCCGGCCCTTAAGTAGCTTCTGGTAGAGGAAGCTCTTCTCGCCCTTCAGGGCGGCACCCTTCGCGAACGAATCCGCCCCGAGCGAGCTCAGCACGATGCCGGTCGGCGTGTTGAGGACGACGTTACGCACGCACGTGTTCTCGTTGCCGCCGCTCATGTAGATGCCGAGAACCGCGCGGTTGATGATGTTGCCGCGCACGGTGTTGCCGCTCGACCATCCGTCGAGGTAGATTGCATTGGTGTGCGAGGTGAGCGGCTGCTTGCCGACCATGAAGATCACGTTGTACTCGATGACCGTGCCGCGCAGCGACCAGTCGTAGCCGCTGATGTAGAGTGCGCCCGCGTCATTCGCGTAGCGGCAGACGTCGTGCACGATGTTGAAGCCGACGTAGTGGTCGTTGCCGTAGAACGTGATTCCCTGGTGCTCGCCGTGGTGGATGAGGTTGTGCTCGGCGCGGTTGCCGACGCCCGAGAGGACGACGCCCGGGCTGTTCACCGGCTGGACCTGTCCGTAATGGTGGATGTGGCAGTTCTCGACCACGTTTGAGCCCGGTGTGAGCGTACGATGCACGCCGCCATCGAGGCTCACGCCTCGCGTGCCGATGTTCTCGAGATCGCAACCGCTCACCCGGCAGCCGAATGATTTGCTGATCAGCACGCCCGCACCGCCAGTCCGGCGGATGAGCGACGCCCGCACCGTCACGTCGCGCGCCCCGCAGATATGCATCGCGTTCTCGCGCGACCCCTCCAGCGCCAGCCCTTCGAAGATGACGTCGTGCAGTCCACCCCAGCTCACAATGAGTCGCTCGATCAGTCCCACCTCCGGCGGCTCCGCGTCGTACGGCCAGAGGTAGAGAACGCGCCGCGCGCGATCGATCGCCCACTCCCCTTCGCGATCAAGCTCGGAGAACGCATTGAACACGAAGAAAGGACCGTTCGGCAGAAATCCGTATTGGTTCTGGTTCGTGTCGACGCACATCACCCGCTCGACCGGATCCACCTTCAGCACTGGCGTCGTGGAACTGCTCCAATGGAAGCGCCACATGCCGAACGCCCAGAGATCCGGCTCCTTAGCCCATGCCTCGAACTGCCATCGCGGCAGGTCGAGATGGAACATCCCTTCCATGTTCGCATACCAGTTCTCGCCCCACTCGTTGATGCGGTCGACCGCGGGATGCACGTTCTCGCCCGTCCGCCCGTAGCCCGTGGACGGCCATCTTGCCGGCGCGCAGCGCCGCCCGGCGGAATGGACGGTGATGGCATGCTCCGTGAGCTTCGGCTGCAGTCCGCCATTGCGGAAGCCGGGGATGGGATCCTTGCCGGGAATCGCATAGGCCTTCACGTGCGCACGCGCGGCAGCCGGGATAAGCGAGGCCGGCGCACACGACCAGTCAATCGGCATCTCGCGTGGACGCACCGCACCGGTCACGATAGCCTTCCCGCGATGCGCCGCCGCCCACACGATCGGAGCTCCAGGCGCTCCCGAGTCCAGCTTTCCAAGATCAAATGTACGGTCAAGTCGGTAGACGCCGTCCGCCAACTCGACTCTCAGGCCACCCTCTGGCGGCCGCCCGCCGTTCTGACGAATGATCCGGCGAACCTCGGCCCGCGCCTTCTCCAGCTCCCTCTCACCGGGCACGACGGTGACCGTTACCCCTGTCGACGCGGAAAGTCCCCCCGCCACTGACGCCGCTAGCACGGCTATGAGCATCTTGACCATTTCTTGCATTCCTTTTTTATCTTAACGAACAGCTGGATTCAGGTAGATTGGTAGCGGCTCACGAACCAGAATCGAGGGGCAAGCCTCGGCAAACCGCTGTAGCCCCTCTGCCGTTGGGGACAGACCCCCGAGATAGTAATTACCGAAAGCAGCCCTCAACTCCTCGCCGATTCGTGATTCATCGGGTGTCACGACAAAATATTCGGCAGCAATCGATTGCCATCGAGTGCTGTCGATTGCACCTGATTCGCTGGGGACAGTCCCCCTCAATTCAGGTTGATTTATCTGAAAAATCGGCCGTTCTAGCCAAAAACCATCAAATAGGGCAACCCAGAGCTTTCCTTGTCGAGCATCACCGATGACCGCGAGCTTGGCGGAAGCTGGTGGTGTTCCGGCAAAAGCCTGCGCGGCCAATGCACAGGCTGAAGGCAATCCCATCACCTCGCAGGGACGACCGAGCGCATAGCCCTGTGCAAAAGCGAGCGCCGATCGGATGCCGGCAAAACTGCCGGGGCCTGTCCCCACCACGATGCGCGTGACACCATCCAGATCAAGCGACTCCACCCAGTTCCCATCCCGATAGGATCCGGTCGAACGTTCGATGTACAAGGTCTTCATTCGTTCACCTCAAAATACGCCTCGACTCCATACGGAAACGCCCCCGGCACGAAATTGCCGACGCGCTCACGCACGAGTGAATAGGACTTTGGATAATGCGTGAATATCCAGGGACAGTCCTCCCGCACGATCTCCTGGCACTTGAGCCAGTGGGCGCGCCGTTCCGCCGCGCTCCCGCTCGCCATGGCCGCGTCATACTCCTGGTCGAAGGCGGGGTTGACGTAGTTCGAGTGGTTGGGGCCGGGGCTCACGTTACTCGAGTGGAAGAGCTGCAGAAAGTTCTCCGCGTCGGGATAGTCCCCCACCCAGCCGATGCGATAGAGCTGGCAACGACGTTCGTTCATCGCCTTCAGGAAGGCGTCCCACGTCATGAAGGAGAGCTCAAGTCGGACGCCAATGCGTTCGAAGAACGCCGCCATGAGCTCACCCGCCTCGCGGCTCTCCTGGCTGGCCCGTCCAATGGAAAGCGTCAGCACGAGCCGCCGTCCGGTCTTCGGATCGACTCCCCCCGCATAGCCGGCCTCGGTCATGAGCCGCCTGGCCTTCTCACGGTCGAAGGAATAGGCAAACGGCGTCTCCAGGCGTCCTTCCACCCCGCGTGGAAGCGGACCATCACTCATCTCGACGCTACCATTGTAGAAACGCTGCCATGCGGGAAAGTCGAACGCGCAGTTGAGCGCCTGACGAAGCTTGCGATTGCCTCCGAGGACAGGATCGTCCATGTTGACACCAATGTACATCGTGTCCAGCGTCGGCGTCTCGTACAGCCGCATGCCCTGTGCCGCAAGCCGCGGGTTGAGCGTCCCCTTGGGTGTCACGACAGAGTCCCAGTTGTCCCGCGAGATCTCCCCCAGGAGATCAACTTCGCCCTTGAGGAACATCAGCCATTTCGTCGAGGCATCGTCCACGACCAGGTAGCGCACCGTGTCAAAGCGCCGCGCGGTGCGCCCGTCGGGCCAGACCGCAGGCTGCGGATCGCGGCGAACGAAATCCATCGCGTGGTTCCGCTGCCAGCGCACCAGCCTGAACGGCCCCGTTCCCGAACCGTCCGCGCGCGCGATGCCGACGGAGGTGAGAAGCCACGGGAAGACGTGCTGGCGCTCCTTAAGACGGACCTCGAGCCATCGGTCATCGAGACGGCGCACGGCACTCACCTTGCGCACGACGTGTCCGTTCGCCGCGGCGAGCCTAGGATCGCGCAACCGCTCGAGTTCGCGGACGACATCCGCGGCCGTGAGTGCGGCACTGTGCATCCGGAACCGGTAGACAAGACCATCAGCGCTCACCTCGGGCAGCTCACAGGCGCAGGGAACGAGCCGATACGGACGCGCGACGTAGTCGATGGACAGCACCGTCTCGTAGACGAGACGCATCGCCCGCATGTCATAGGCGCTCTGGACCATCACGGGGTCCATCGTGGTGATGCGCTCCATCGGCCGCGTGAAGGTCGCGGCCAGCGCCAGTGCTGCGAGGAGGCTCATGTGAGGACGTGCTGCTCTAGTCGGAGGTCGATGCGCTTCGGTGCTCCGGGCAGCGTCGCAAGACGGGCGGCGATCTTCCGGAGCTTCGGACGCACGAGGAAAGCGGTCGGGGCATTGCTCACGTAGATGAAGATCTTGCCGTCCTCATAGCGTCCTGGACGTGCCGGAACATCGGGAAAGAGCCGCTTCCAGTTGTCCGCAAGTGAATCGAAGAACGGATTGTGCTCGGTCAGGAGGTCCTTGAGGGCCGCATCGAACGCGCTGGTCGTCGTCTTGTGCCTCCCCCGCTTGTCCGGGTCGATCGGCTGCCAGTTCACACCATTCTCAAACATCACACCCCCCAGACCGCTCAAACCCGTCACTTCGCCTTCATCTGGAGCCAGGCCTCGATGAACGGCTGGATGTGCCCATCCATGACCGCGTTGACATCGCTTGTCTCGTACTCGGTGCGGAGGTCCTTGACCATCGTGTAGGGGCAGAACACGTAGGAGCGGATCTGGCTTCCCCAGCCGTTCTCGCTTTTCGCGCCGTAGAAGCGATCCATCTCGGCCCGCTTCTGGTCCTCGTAGTACTCGTAGAGCTGGGCCCTGAGCATGTTCATGGCCTTCTCCTTGTTCATGTGCTGCGAGCGTTCCTTCTGACAGGCGACGACAATGCCGGTGGGCAGGTGGGTAAGTCGCACGGCGGAGTCGGTCTTGTTGACATGCTGGCCGCCGGCGCCGCCAGAGCGGTATGTGTCGATGCGCAGGTCCTCATCCTTGATCTCGACCTCGATGTCATCGTTGATCTCGGCGACGGTCTCCATCGACGCGAAGGATGTCTGGCGGCGCTTGTTGGCGTCGAACGGCGAGATGCGCACGAGCCGGTGGATGCCGCGCTCGGCCTTGAGCATTCCGAAGGCGTAGGAACCCTCGACGCGGAAGTAGACATCCTTGAGCCCCGCCTCCTCGCCCGGCTGGCAGTCGTACTCCTCGACCTTCCAGCCCTGGCT
>CACYCW010000121.1 GCA_902773015.1 uncultured bacterium | reverse complement strand
GGAGACGATCTTGCATTGGGCCATTCCCCTTTGGGCGTCGGCATCCTTGTTCCTCTTCGCGTCAGTGATCTCTGCTTGGGCACTTCGTCGATTTACAAATATTTTTCGGCCAATGTTAAGGACGGTTGACTTCGCGGCGGTGATTTTGCTATAATACGCACATCTTGACTGGTGGGATGGCCGAGCGGTTAGGTAGCGGACTGCAAATCCGCTTACAGCGGTTCAACTCCGCTTCCCACCTCCATTTCTTTCTATGACGCACAGTTGTCTGATCACGGGCTCGACGGGGCTCATCGGCGCGGCGCTCGTGCGTCGTTTCGCGGCGGATGGTCTGCGGGTGATTGCGGCGGCGCGAAACGTGGCGAAGGCCAGGGTTCTCTTTGAAGGGCTGGACAATGTCGAGATTCTCGAATGGGACGTGACGCGACCCCTTGACGCGCACACCCCTTCCTTCGACTGGATGGTCCATGCCGCCGGCGAGACCTCGTCGCAGGCGTTCGTCGAGCGCCCGGCCGAGACGATCGTAACGGTCGTCGACGGTACGCGCCATGCCCTCGACGCCGCGCGCGCGGCCGGAGCCCGCGCGATGGTGATGCTTTCCACGATGGAGGTCTACGGTGCGCCGACGGCGGAGCGCGTCACCGAGCGCGACTACGGCTATCTCGATCCGCTGTCCGTGCGCTCATCGTATCCCGAGGCGAAGCGGCTCGCCGAGACGCTCTGCGTCGCGTACCAGAAGGAGTTTGGTGTGCCGGTGCGGATCGCGCGGCTCACGCAGACGTTTGGCGAGGGGGTGCGCTACGGCGACGGGCGCGTCTTCGCGGAGTTCGCGCGCGCCATCCTCGAGCGGCGGAACATCGTGCTCAAGACCGAGGGGGCGACCGCGCGCTCGTACTGCTATCTCGGCGATGCGGTGGAGGCGATCCGGGTCATCTTGGAGAGGGGCGAGGACGGCACTGCCTACACGGTGGCGAACGAGTCGACCTTCTGCACCATCCGCGAGATGGCCGAGGCGCTTGTGCGGGCGCATCCGGAATCGGGCTCGAAGGTGGTTCTCGATACGCGCGGCGCGGCGGCGCGCGGCTTCGCCCCGCCGTTTCGCATGAATCTCGACTGTGCGCGCTTGCGCGCACTCGGCTGGGAGCCGAAGGTGGGCCTCCCCGAGATGTTCGACCGCCTGATGGCGTCAATGTCCCGCTAGCCCATGACGTAACTCTGCGTCACTGCGCGAGAATGCCGCCGCCAGGGGACGGCGGCGGCTACGCGAGTGGGTCGTCGGTGAACTCGCCCTGTCGCGGCTCCGGCTCGGAGGTTTGGAAGTTCTCCGTCGAGGTGTGCTCGGGCTCCCGGTCGACGAAGCGCGTGAACTCGCGCAGGAAGCTCATCTTCACCTCGCCCGTCTCGCCGTTGCGGTTCTTAGCGATGTCGACGTAAGCGAGCGTCAGGTCCTGGCTCTCGGGATCGTTTGAGTTGCGCGATGGCCGGCGCAGGAGGAAGACGACATCGGCGTCCTGCTCGATCGCGCCCGAGTCGCGGAGGTCGGAGAGCTTCGGCTTCTCGAACTTGTCGCCGCGCTGCTCGTTCGCGCGGGAGAGCTGGGAGAGCACGATCACCGGCACCTTCAGCTCCTTGGCCATCGCCTTGATCTGCTGGGAGATCATGCTCACCTCGATCTGCCGCGACTGGCGTGCGCCTTCGCGGCAACCGCAGAGCTGCAGGTAGTCGATGACGATGAGCTCGATGCCGTGCTGCTTCTTCATGCGTCGCGCCCGCGCCCGGAGATCCATCACGTCCAGCCCGGCGGAGTCGTCGACGTAGATCGGCGCGCCCTTGAGTTCGCCCGCCGCGCGGAGGAGGCTCTCGGTGAGCTCCTGCTTCTCCTTGCGCGGCACGAGGTTGCGGTTCAGCCGCCACATGTTGACCCGGGCGCGCCCCGCGAGCATGCGCTTCGTGAGTTGCTCGACCGGCATCTCGAGCGAGAAGATCGCGACCGGATGCCGTTTGCCGTCGTCATGCCGCGTCGGCACGCCGTTGATGTCCTGACCGAGCGCGCAGTTCTCGGCGATGTTCATCGCGAGGGATGTCTTGCCGACGGACGGCCGCGCGGCGATCACGATCATCTCGGACGGCTTCAGACCCTGCAGCACCTCGTCGAGGTAGCGGTAGCCAGTGGAGAGCCCCTCCATCAGCTTGCCGCCGGACTCGAAGAGCCGGTCGATGCGCTTGAAGCTCTCGTCGATCGCGCTCGCCCACGGCATCGTCGCGCCCGCGCCGCCGCCGACCTCGAGGAACGTGCGCTCGGCCTCGCCCAGCACGACCTGCGGGTCGGGATAGGTCCCTTCGTCGAAGCACTTCGTCACCACGTCCGTCGCCCGCTCGATGAGCAGCCTTCGCAGGTGCTTGCCGCGCACGATGCCGATGTAGTGCTCGGCGTGCGCCGTCGTCGGCACCTGGTCGATGAGCGACTGCACGTAGCCGACGCCCCCGACGGCCTCGAGGCGGCCGGTCCGGCGCAGCTCCTCGACGAGCGAAATCGCGTCCAGCGGCTTCGACGACCGGTTCATCTCCAGCATCGTCGCGTAGATCGCCCGGTTGCACGGGTCGAAGAAGGATTCGGCGACGATGCCGCGCGTGCGGCACTCGTCCATCACGCGGTCATCGCCGCGCCCTGTCGTGTCCAGCAGGATCGAGCCGAGCACGGCCCGTTCGGCCTCAGTGCTGTGAGGCGGTGTCTTCAAATCGTCCATGTGCGACATTATAGCAGAAACGTCGCTCTGCCGGACGCACGGCCTGTCTACAGCTGTCAACCGTTTGTCAACAGCTTGTCAAACGCCCGCCGTGCCGGACGATTTTTTGCTATAATATGCGACACTATGGAAATGAGAATCTCGAATGATGTCAGGTATGTCGGCGTGAACGATCACGACATCGACCTTTTTGAGGGCCAGTACGTGGTGCCGCTCGGCATGGCCTACAACTCGTATCTAGTGAAGGACGCGAAGACTGTCGTCTTCGACACGGTTGATGCGCGCTTCGGCGACGCCTGGCTCGCGAACATCCGCGCGGAGATCGGCGATGCCCCCGTCGACTATCTCATCGTGCAGCACATGGAGCCCGACCACTCTGCCAACATCGCCCGCTTCGCCGCCGCCTACCCGAAGGCGACGATCGTTGCGAGCGCGATGGCGTTCACGATGATGAAGAACTTCTTCGGCGATGACTACGCGAGCCGCCGTCTCGTCGTCAAGGAGGGCGACACGCTCTCCTCGGGCCGTCACGTCTTCACCTTCGTCGCCGCCCCGATGGTCCACTGGCCCGAGGTGATCGTGACCTATGAGTCGACCGAGCGGCTGCTCTTCTCGGCGGATGGATTCGGCAAGTTCGGCGCGAACGACGTGGAGGATCCCGAGGGGTGGGACTGCGAGGCCCGTCGCTACTACATCGGCATCGTCGGCAAGTTCGGCCCCCAGACCCAGGCGCTCCTCAAGAAGGCCGCGGGCCTCGCGATTGACAAGATCCTGCCGCTGCACGGGCCGATCCTCGACACGCCGGAGGCGATCGCCCACGTGGTGAAGCAGTACGACACGTGGTCGTCCTATGCGGTGGAGTCGCCCGGCATCTGCCTCGCCTACACGTCCGTCTACGGGCACACGAAGGCCGCCGCGCTGAAGCTCGCCGAGATCCTGAAGGCGAAGGGTTGCCCGAAGGTGGCTGTGAGCGACCTCGCGCGCGACGACCAGCCCGAGGCCGTCGAGGACGCCTTCCGCTACGGCAAGCTCGTGCTGGCGACGACGACGTACAACACCGAGATATTCCCGTGGATGCGCCATTTCATCGACCATCTCGTCGAGCGCAACTACCAGAACCGCACGATCGGCCTCATCGAGAACGGCTCGTGGGCACCGCGCGCGGCGAAGGTGATGAGGGATCTCTTCGCGAACTCGCATGGCATTCGCTTCTGCGACACGGTCGTCACCATCCGCGGAGCGCTCGACGCGTCGAGCGGTGCCCAGCTCGAGAAGCTCGCCGACGAGCTGATGCGGGACTGAAAGGGCGAGGCCTCGTTCATGCCTCGCAGCCGAGTCGCGCCGCACGTGGCGGAGCTGCCTAAAAGCGGCATCCGCAAGTTCTTCGACATCGTCGCGCAGGCGAAGGACATCGTCTCGCTCGGTGTCGGCGAGCCTGACTTCGACACGCCCTGGCACATCTCCCGCGCGGCGGTGACCTGCCTTGAGAACGGCGGTACGCACTACACCTCCAATCTCGGCACGCCGGGACTGCGCCAGGCGATCGCCCGCTATCTCGAGCGGCGCTTCGATGCCCGCTATGACTGGGCGAGCGAGATCCTCGTCACCGTCGGTGTCTCAGAGGCGATCGACCTCGCGATTCGCGCGATCTGTTCGCCCGGCGACGAGATCCTCTACCACGAGCCCTGCTTCGTCTCCTACGCGCCGACAGTGCGCCTCGCGCACGCCGTCCCCGTCGCGGTCGAGACGCGTGTCGAGGACGAGTTCCGCCTCACCGTCGAGGCGCTCGAGCGTCGGGTGACGCCGCGATCGCGCGCCATTCTGCTCAACTTCCCGTGCAACCCGACCGGTGCGACTCTCTCGCGGGACGAGATGGGGGCGATTCTCGACTTCGCCGCGCACCATGACCTTCTCGTACTTGCGGACGAGGTCTATTCAGAATTGAACTATGAGGACGCCCCGGCGCAGCTTCCGTCCTTCGCCGCGTTCCCGGAGCATCGCGACCGGGTGGTGCTGCTGAACGGCTTCTCGAAGTCCTGGGCGATGACGGGCTACCGGCTCGGCTACGCGTGCGGCCCCGTCGATGTCATCGACGCGATGATGAAGATACACCAGTACGGCATCATGTCCGCCCCGACGCTCTCGCAGGCGGCGGGCGTCGAGGCGATGGATCATGGCGACAAGGACGTCGCGCGGATGTGCCGCGAGTACCGTCGGCGCCGTGACTACCTCGTGCCGGCGCTCAACGCGCTTGGCCTGCCGACGGTGATGCCGAAGGGGGCGTTCTACGTCTTCGCGGACGTCCGTCCGACGGGACTCACGGATGAGGCATTTGCGCTCCGGCTTCTGAAGGAGTTCGGCGTCGCGTGCGTGCCGGGTTCGGCCTTCGGTCCGTCCGGCACCGGATTCGTCCGCATGAGCTACGCGACCTCGATGGAGAAGCTTCGCCTCGCTGTCGACCGCCTCTCGCGGCTACTCACCCTTATCCCGGATATTCACCATGGCCAATAAAATGGCGACGGCATGGCGCAGATTGCATGATAACTGCGCAAAATGGTTTCTGGCCGGGAATGCGTTTTGTGCAGTTATGGAAAGGCGATTACCTCGCTCGCCGATATGCCGCGCCCAACGCCGTAGAATCCGTGAG
>CACYCW010000120.1 GCA_902773015.1 uncultured bacterium | reverse complement strand
ATGGCTCGGCACTCGCTTGCGCTCGGCGTGTTCGCTTCCCTATGGGTCGCGAACCCCCTCAAGGGGCGGTTATGGCTAAGCGAAGCTGCTTGTCTTCGCAGAAAAGCGCAGCCCCGCGTGACGAGACCGAGCGGCTACTCCCGCCCCCGTAGCGCCGCTTTAACTGCGACGCTTAGGCTAAAGAACATGAAAGCTGCAACAAGCTATAGGGCCAAAATACTGGCCGAAATAGAGAACATCCCGTTTGCCGTCCATGGCAAAATCTGCGAAAACCGCAAGCCGCTGGCCAACGGAGGCGTCGGCATATACCACAATCTCAAGCAAGTAAACTGTACAAAAGCGACATGACCTTGCAGAAAAAAGTCTTTGCACCCCATCACGGCGAACCGGTCGGCAGCGGAACGGGTTCGGAGCGGACGGGACGGCCGCGCTTGCCGTAGGCGCCGATGGGCGTCACCGCGAAGACGACGCGGGAGAGCGCCCCGCGCGCCGACGGCAGCTCCGCGAAGCGAACGACGCACTTCACCCCGCCGACATCGCGCTCCTCGGCGAGAAAGAAGCCGTCCGAGAGCACGCTCTTGCGCACGAGATGCGGACGCGGCTTCGCGGCGTCCGCGCCGTCGAACTGCGCCTCGACCTCGTAGCTGCGCGCCCGCGCGCCGGTGAAGCGCTTCTGCACCGCCGGCCAGATCACCGTGTAGAACGGCCCTTCCTTGTCCTGCCCGCGGCACACCTGCACGCGTGTGTCGTCCCAGAACTCCGGCGCCGGTTCCGTATGCTCACCGCTCTCCGCGTCCACCACCCACGGCTCGGCGACGTCCTCGGCGTAGACCAGCCTGTCATGCCGAAGCGCAGCGGCCTTCTCGCGGTCGAGCGGCGCAGCCTGGGTGAAGTCCAGCCGACGCACGACCACGCGCTCCCCGTAGGCCGAGACGAGCAGCCCCTGCGCCGCGCACGACGCCTTCGCCGCGAGCGGGCCCGGCCGCGCGCGCCCGTTCGCATCGAGCGTCTCGACGCCCTCGAAGCCGCGCGGCGGCGTCACGCCGCTCATCGACCCCGCGGCAATCGCCCGGTTCTTGCGCGGATAGAAGCACAGCTCGTCCGTCAGCGCGCGCTTGCCCTCGCCATGGAAGGTGACGACGTCGCAGCGTCCGTAGGGACGGTTCGAGGCGACCGCGAAGGCGAAGCCGTTCGCCTCGTAGCGGCCGGGCTCGGTGATGAGGCGGACGTCGGACCGGTCGCGGAAGACGCGCTGCCACACCTTGGCGAGCACCTCCCGCTGGTCGCGGTAGCCGTTGCGCGTGACCTTGCCGGCGATCACGACGGCGTCGACGCCGTTCTGGCGGTAGAAGCGAAAGGCGGTCTCAAGCGCGCGCGTCTCGGTGATCCAACCGACCTCGGTGTTCGCGAGCACGCCGATGCGCGCCGTGACGCGCGCGTCATCGACGAGCTGCGCCATGTCGCTCACGCAACCGCCCGCCAGCGCCACGCCGACCAGCGCCACCACCACCCGCAACATCAAACCGCTTCTCATGGCGAGTAGTATATCAAATTTTGACCGCAAAGCGGTAGGGGCCGACGTCCCGGCGGCCCCTACCACGGACGCACCGCCAATTCACGTCAGCTGTTTGCCGCCTTAAGCAGCGCCTTGTCGCGCGTGCGCACGGCGACGTGGTCGGCGACGCCGAGATAGCGCGCCATGCGCATGAAGGCCGCAATGAACCGGTCGGCGCGCTGCTCGCCCGTGCCGCCCGTGTAGCTGATACGCACAAGCCCATCGTTGACGACGCGCTCATCGTGCCCGTCAAGGACGATCCACACGCGCCGTCCAGTCGCCTTCGCCTGCGCGATCAGCTCGTCGCGGTCGCGCGCCACGCGTCCCGCGCCGAGAATGAGGTTCCAACCGTCCCAGATCTCCAGCGTCGCGCCATCTCGCAGCTCCTCCGCCGCAAGGATCGCGAGGTCGAGATGCGCCCGGAGCGCCGCGTTCTCGTCGTGGAGGCGCGCGTTCTCCGCCTTCAGCCGCGCGATTTCGGTCTTCAGCTCCCGCACATGCTGAACGCGCGCGCCGACGAGGATGTCCTGTGCGCTCATCTCAGCGTCGCGGATGCGTAGCGGTCGTGTCCCGCGAAATCCGACTCGATGCGGATGTCATCAAAGCCATAGTCGAACATCAGCTGGCGGACGGCCTGCCCCTGACCCTCGCCGATCTCGAAGAAGACCGCTCCGCCAGGACGCAGCAGGTTCACTGCATCGCCGAGGTAGCGGTCGTAGAAGTCGAGCCCCTTCTCGCCGCCGTCCAGCGCGAGGCGCGGCTCGAAGTCGCGCACGCGCGCGTCAAGTCGCTCCCAGACGGCGGTCTCGACGTAGGGCGGATTCGACACCAGCACGTCCACGCACTGCGGCTCGTCGAAGTCGTCGAGCCCGTCCATCACCGCGAACTTCACCTTCTCGGCGAGTCCGCACCGCTCGGCGTTCTCCTTCGCAAGCGCAATCGCGTCCTCGCTCACGTCGGTACCGAGCAGGATGCCGCGTCCGAACTCCTTCGCGAGGCTCAGGATGATCGCGCCCGTGCCGGTGCCGACGTCGACGACGAAGTGATCGCGCGCCAACGGCTGTCGAGAGCCGTCGGCGGCTGTCGCATCGCTCGATCGCGCCTTGAGATGGGCGAGGACGCGGGTGACGAGCTCCTCAGTCTCGGGGCGCGGAATGAGCGCGCGGCGATCGCACTTCAAGGTGAGCGAGCGAAAGTCCCACTCGCCGAGCACATACTGGACCGGTTCGCCATTCACGAGGCGGGCAAGACCGCGGCGCATCGCCTCGACGCAGCGTTCGGGCACCTCCTGGTCGAGAGCGCCGGCGAGGAAGCCGCGCCCGATGTGCAAGAGACGGGCCGCGAGCAGTTCGCTCGCGACCCGCGCTTCGGGCACGCCCCTGCCCTCAAGGAATCCAGACGACTTCGAGACGATCTCGCGCCAAAGCATAACCGCTCAACGCCTCAACATCTCAACGCCTCAACACCTAGAACGGCATATCGTCGACATCGCCGGCGTCCGCAGGGATGTCGGGCTCGGCTGGCGCCGGCACGGGCTCGGTCGAGGTGCCATCGGCATTGAGGACCTCGATCTTCAGTCCGGTGAGGTCGACGAAGTACTGCGGCCCCTTCGAGCCGCCGTCCCACCGACGCCCGTCGATGACGAAGTGGATCTTGACGCGCTGCCCCTTCTGCACCGAATCGAGCATCGAGCAGTTGTCCTTCTTGAACGAGAACTTGACGGGGTTCGGGTACCTGGCCTGCGAGTCTAGGTCGTTGCCGATGATGACATCGCGCTTGGTGAAGCCGCTCGCGAAGGTCTGCACGGGCATGACCTCCTCCACGACGCCGGTGTAATCGAAGAATTGCGACATGTGATAACTCCTGGAGGATGGTTTGAAAGGTTTGAGAGATTTGAAAGGTTTGAGGGGTAGTGGATCAGAACGGCATGAACACGATGCCATAGATCGACGCGGGCTTGCCGCCGAGGGCGCGAAGGCCATGGCGCACGACGGAGTTGTAGTAGGCCGTGTCCCCAGGCTTCAGCACCGACTTGTCGTTGCCGTAGGTGAGCTCGACCTCGCCGGCGATGCAGATGATGAGCTCCTCGCCCTCGTGGGACGAGACCTCGTCCACCCCGTTGGCCTTGAACTCGATGCGGAAGGGATCCATGTGGCGATCGGGCTTGCCGAGGGCGAGCGAGTGGGAGGAGTAGCCGAGCACGTTGACGCCTTCCTTCGCGACCTTCTTCGCCTCGAGGTCCTTGGCGCGGGTGATGATCGGGTCGGGCTTGAACTGGTCGTCCATGAACGTGCCGAGGCGCTGGCCGAGGGCACGGGAAAGCTTGGTAAGGACGCCGAGCGCCGGAAGGACCTGTCCCTTCTCGATGGAGTTGATGACTTTCTCATCGATCCCGCTCTTGACGGCGAGATCGTAGACGCTCATGTCAAGCCGCTCCCGATAGGTTCGGATGCGCTTGCCGACACTTGATTCCTTGGCCATAGTTTCCTCTTTCTTCTTTAATGAGGCAATTCGCCCCATAAGCGCATATTATAGCATATTCCTCGCCACTGTGGGGGAGCATCCACGAATCGGGAGAGGTCACCGCCCCAGATACAGCCCATACCACGGATCACCAACACCGAACCGGCGTCGGCCACGGCTGCAGGCACATCTCCACAACAGTGTTTTATGATATAATACCCACCGTCAGAATGGATGCGCTCCAGATCTTCGCATCGCAGTTCACACCCCCGGGTTCCGCGCCCGATGGGGTGCTTCGCCTTAGTCTGCCATCCATCACCGGTTCCGCAGACGCCTTTCTCGCGCTCACTCTCGCCACACATCGCCCCGTCGTCGGCTCGACAGCCATCGCCGACAATCGAAAGCTATCGACCGCCATCGAACGCCCTCGAACGCCATCGCCAGCTGTCGTTCTTGCCGTCACCCCGGGAATCCCCGATGCCGACCGCCTCGCCGACGATCTGAGCCTCCTCGTCGCTCAAGCCCCTCAACCTCCCAACCCCTCAACCTCTCAACACCTCCCCACCCGCATCCTTGAGTTCCCGCCAGCGCTCGACAACGACAAGTCGGCTCTCGGCACGCGACTGAAGACCATCGCCGCACTCAAGGCCTGGAGCCTCAACCCCTACCCCTGCGTCGTCGTCGCCTCCTTCCCGGCGCTCACCGACGCCCTGCCTGCGCTGACTGAGCCGATACGCATCGCCCTCAACGCCGATGGCCTTCGACAGCCATCGATCGCCCTCGACTGTCCTCGACTGCCGCCGACAACCCGCGAACCGATCAGCCTCGCGGCCCTTGGCAAGCGGCTCGCCGAGTTCGGCTACGAACGGCTGCCGCAGGTCGAGAAGGAAGGCGACTTCTCGATTCGCGGCGGCATCCTCGACGCCTGGTCGCCCGGCGACGAGTTCCCCGTGCGCGCCGAGTTCTTCGGCGAGGAACTCGATAGCCTTCGTACCTTCAACCCCTCGACCCAGATCTCGATCGACCGCATCACCAGCTGCGAATTCCTGCCGGTCGCCACGCCAGCCGATGATTCGGCCGCCGGCGACGGCAATCGACAGCCGTCGCTGCTCTCGCTCCTTCCGACCGGCGCCACACTTCTCGCCCTCGAGCACAACGCCTACAACCTCTCGCTACTCAACCTCTCAACACCTCAACACCTCAACACCTCAACCCTCTTCTTCACCGGCGACCCGCCGCCGCCCGGCGTGCCCACCTACGCCTTCCAGACCGCCCCGCTGCCAGGCTTTGCGGAACTCGGCGCGGATGAGGCCCACCACCCCGAGCTCTTCGACGCCGCGCGCAGGCGCCTCGACCAGCACCTCGCGGCAGCCGCCCGGCGCGGCGTGCCCGTCATCCGCATCGACGATCTGAGCGGCGGCTTCGAACTGCCCGGTCTCATCGTCGTCACCAAGGCCGACCGCGTCTTCACCAAGCGCAAGACCCATTACCGCTCCAACGCCGCCCTCAACCAGGGACCGCGCCTCTCCGACCTCGACGACCTCGAGCCCGGCGAGTACGTCGTGCACGTCGACTACGGCGTCGGACGCTACATCGGCTCCTCGGAAATCACCCTCGACGGCAGGCGCAGCGAGGTCTTCACCATCGAATACGCGGATGGCGGCAAGCTCCACGTGCCCGCCGCCCACGCCCATCTCCTTTCCCGCTACGTCGGCGTCCGCGGCGAGGCCGTCCACCTGCACCGCCTCGACGGACGTCGCTGGGAGAAGGACAAGAAGGACGCCCAGAAGGCGGTCTCCGATCTCGCCGCGGGGCTCCTCGAGACCCAGGCGCGCCGCGAGACGGTGCCGGGGTTCGCCTACGATATCGACTGCGAGGGACTCGATGCCTTCGAGGCCGCCTTCCCCTTCGAGGAGACGCCCGACCAGGCCGCCGCCATCGAGGCCGTGAAGAAGGATCTCGCCGTCCGCAAGCCGATGGACCGTCTCATCTGCGGCGACGCCGGCTACGGCAAGACCGAGGTCGCCATGCGCGCGGCGTACATCGCCGCGCTGAACGGCAAGCAGGTCGCCGTCCTCGCGCCCACGACCGTGCTCGCCGAACAGCACTTCGAGACGTTCACCGCCCGCTTCGACGGGACCCCCGTGCGCATCGAGTCCTGCTCGCGCTTCCAGTCCGCCGGTACCCACCGCGGCACCTTCCAGCGGCTCGCCACCGGCGTCTGCGACATCGTGATCGGCACCCACGCCATCCTCTCGTCGAAGATCGCCTTCCGCGATCTCGGACTCATCATCATCGACGAGGAGCAACGCTTCGGCGTGCGACACAAGGAGTTCCTCAAGCGTCTCCGCGCCACGGCCGACGTGCTCACGCTCTCCGCGACTCCCATTCCGCGCACGCTCTACCTCTCCATGACCGGTGCGCGCGACCTCTCACTGCTCCGTTCACCGCCGCGCGAACGCGTCGCCGTCGAGACCCGCATCGAGCGCGATTCGGACGAGACGGTGCGGACCGCGATCGACGCCGAGCTCGCCCGCGGCGGACAGGTCTACTTCCTGCACAACCGCGTCATGTCCATCTCCCGCGTCGAACGCCGCCTGCGCGCGCTCTGCCCCGCCGCCCGCATCATCGTCGCCCACGGGCAGATGGACGCCCCCGTCCTCGCCCGCAAGATGCGCGACTTCGAGCGCGGCAAGTTCAACGTTCTCCTCTCCACCACCATCATCGAGTCCGGCATCGACATCCCGCGCGCCAACACCATCCTCATCGACCAGGCCGACACCTTCGGCATGGCCGACCTGTACCAGCTGCGCGGACGCGTCGGGCGTTCCGCGCGCCAGGGCCACGCCATCTTCCTGCTGCCACCGTCCGGCGACATCGACTCCGACGCGCGCGAACGCCTCGCCGCGCTCAAGCGCCATGGCGGGCTCGGCGCGGGCTTCAATCTCGCCGTGCGCGACCTTGAGCTGCGCGGGGCCGGCAACCTGCTTGGCGCCCAGCAGTCGGGTCACATCGCCGCCGTCGGGTTCGGGCTCTACTGCCAGCTCCTGCAGCGCACCATCGCGATGATGAAGGGCGAGAAGGTGCGCGACATCGTCGACGTGCAGCTCAACCTCGACTTCGTGAATCCGCGCCTGCCGGACGATTACGTCGAGGAGGACGTGCACCGGATGTCGCTCCTGAAGCGATTCGCCGAGGCACAGGATCGCCGCGTGGTGAACGCGCTCGCGGCGGAGATGAAGGACCGCTTCGGGCCGCTGCCGCCAGAGGCGAAGGAGTTCGTTCGCATCGCGGCGCTGCGGGTCGACTGCGCGGCGGCGCGAATCGACCACATCGACGTCACCGGCTCACGCGCCGTCCTCTACCGGGTCGGCTCACGGCAGATCCACAGGGTCGTGACGCTCCGCTCCCGCTCGCCGGCGCAGAAGATCGCCGAGCTCGACCGGCTCGTCACTGAAGAAACATCACGCCGCCCGTCTCAAGCATCGTCAGGTAGGAGAGGCTGACGTCGTCAAGACCCATCATCGGGCTCGAGGCGCGCGCCGGGTCGCGCCAGCGCAGCAGCAGGAACTCGCCGGGCGCCACCTCGGCGCCAACCAGTTCGGCGGAGAGGCGCTGGCGATGCTCGGTGACGTCGCCCGCGCGCGTCTCGACGGTCAGCGGCGCCGTCAGCGCCCCCAGGTCGACCGCGCGCCAGTCGCCGGGCGCATCGACGCCGACAAGCGCATTCGTCACCAGCCACTCCACGACCTGCGACTTCGCCTCGCGCTGGAAGCTGCGCTGAACGGCGTCAAAGGCGACCTCCGGCAGCACGACGCGGAACGAACCGTCGTTCTGGAAGGCCAGCCCCGTCAGCGCATCGCTTGTGCCGGTCGTGTGGGTGGCGAGCAGGTACGATGCCTCAGTGCGGTTCGTGTCGCTCACGACGAATACCCCGGCAGCCGTCGAAGCGCCCGTCTTCGTGTAGCCGAGTTTCGTCTGCCCCTCGCCGCCCGAGAAGAACTGCCAGTGCGGCAGTGACAGCTCGCGCGTCGCGATCGTCGCACGAATCGACGCCAGCGACGAGAAGTCCTCCGAATAGACGCCCGCACCCTCGCCCGTCAGGCAACGGCGCAGCGACACCGGCTCCACCTCTCGCGGCTTCATGACGGACAGGTCCACCTCGTCGGACTCGGCGGCCAGCGCGGCATCCGCGCTCGGCTGCGGCGCCACCTCGACCACATAGCAGCCGTCGGAGGAGAGCTCGCCGAAGGTCTCGCCCGTGCTGGCGACGGTGCGCGTGCGCACGACCGCGCGCGTACGCTCGCCGCAGGTGATGGTGAACGCGCCAAGCTGGACGTTCGGCGGCGTCATGTCGCTTGTCGAGGCCGCACGGAAGCGAACGCGACGCGCTCCGTCGGCGTACGCGACGCGCAGCGTGATGTTCGTCACGAGCTCGGTCGGCCGCAGCTCCGAAACGACCTGCCAGTCCGCATCACCCTCCGTCGACGGGGAGACCTCGACGCAGAGGGACTGCGTCTCGAGAACGGCGGCGGACGACGATCCGCTGCGCAGCGCACAGCGGATCTCGGTCACGCTGTCCGGGAAGGTCGGCGGGGCGAACCAGGCGCCCTTGAACGCCATCTTGAGATTGCCGCTTACGAGCGTGGGCTCCGTCCACTCGGCGTGATACGCCCAGTCCGACGGCCAGCCGGCGGCGAGGGCAGATGGCTTCGTCTCGATCCGCGTCGAGGCGCCGCCGATCTCGATGAGCCGCACGCGATACGATTCCGCCAGCGGCACGGCCGGCCAGGTCGCCTCGATCGTCGCGGCGTCCTTCGCCGTCACCGTCACTCCGGACACCGCGCCGAGGCTGACGGTGACCGGAACATCCGAGGAGGTCGCCGTCCGCTTGCCGCCCGGCGCGACCGCCGTCACGCGGACGACGAACTCGCCCGGGGCGTCGATCTCGTCCAGCGCGACCGTCGTGCCGTTCGCCCGATGCCCGCTGACGATCGTCTCGGGCGGATATCCGGCCGTGAGGACATCGACCAGATAGTGATCGGCGCCCTCCGCCGCGTTCCAGCTGACCGTCGGCATTCCGCCCGCAAAGGCGAACTGCACGCCATCGGGAGCGGCGACCGGCTTATCGACCCAGCTTAGGTCGATGAGCTGCTTCTCGGTCCAGGAGGAGTCCCTGAGACCGTCCCCGAGCGCCTGCGCCCGGTAGAGGTAGCTCGCCGTCGCCAGATCCGACAGCGCGGCCGAGGGCTGGGCGTTGGTGACGACGGAGACCGGAACCAGCGTCTCATCGCCGCCGTAGACGACCCGAAGCGTATCAATCGCGCAGTTCGCCCAGTCCGTCACCGAACCTGAGACGACGAATTTCAGCTGGCGGATGCCCAACGTGCGGTCGAGGGCATTGGTCGTCCAGGTCTTCGAGGTCGAGATCGCAAGTGGATCGGCCAGCTCCACCCATTCCGCTGCCGCGCCCGTCCGTCCGTAGACGGAGACCGCGTCATCGCACGGCGTTCCGCTCGAGCGCTTGCTGACGAAGGAGCATTCGATCGCATCGGCCGGGAGCAGCGGCGAGAGGATCTCGAGCTGCACGTCCTCCGCGCCGCTGCCGGCCTCGATCTTCAGGCAGATTCCCGAATCGCCCTCGGCCT
>CACYCW010000119.1 GCA_902773015.1 uncultured bacterium | reverse complement strand
GATGGCGATGCTGCCGTTCTTCGGCTACAACGTGTGCGACTACTTCCAGCACTGGCTGGAGATGGAGCGCACCTCGGCCGATGCGACCAAGCTCCCCAAGATATACTTCGTCAACTGGTTCCGCAAGACCGCCAAGGGCGAGTTCATGTGGCCGGGCTTCGGCGACAACAGCCGCGTCCTCAAGTGGATCTGCCAGCGTATCGAGGGCCAGGTGAAGGCCAACTCGACGCCGATCGGCAATCTGCCGTTCCCGAAGGACATCGACCTCGCGAACAACGAGGGCGCCCCGGGCTTCACTGTCGACCCGAAGATGCTCAAGGATATCCTCACCGTCGACAAGGCCGGCTGGAAGAAGGAGATCGCCACCGTCGGAGCTAGCTACGACGAGTACGATGCCAAGGCGTCGAAGGACACCACCGTCCGCTCGGCGACAGCGCACCGCGTACCGAAGGCGCTCCGCCAGTTGCTCGCCGACGTCGCCGCCGCGCTGGGCAAGTGAGCGGGCCGCGTCGCAAGTACCGCGTTACCATAGCCTACGACGGCACCGGGTTCTCCGGCTGGCAGTACCAGGAGAACGCCGTTGGCGTACAGCAGGTCGTAGAGGAGGCTCTCGCCTATCTCGAGGGTGGCCCCGTGCGTGTATTCGGCTCCTCCCGCACCGATGCGGGTGTCCACGCACGGGGCTTTGTCGGCCATTTCCACCTCACGAAGCCCATCCCCCCGCGCAATCTCGTGCGGGCGATGAACTCGCGTCTTCCCGAATCGGTGCGCCTCCTCCGCGCGGCCTATGCGCCGGAGAGCTTCGACGCGCGTCTCTCCGCAATCGCCAAGGAGTACCGCTACCAGCTCTACCAGGCGGATATCCTGCCGCCGCATCTCGTGCCGTTTTGGACATTCTGCCACCGTCCGCTCGACCTGGCGGCCATGCAGAAGGCGGCTGCGGCGTTCGTCGGGCGGCACGACTTCGTGTCGTTCGCGGCGAACCCGAACCGAGAGCTGGAGTCGACGGTGCGGCGCATCTACTCGTTCGAGGTGCGCAAGGCGGGGCCGCGCTACACCTTCATCGTGCGCGGCAACGGATTCCTCTACAAGCAGGTGCGCTCGATGGTCGGCTTCCTCATAGCTGTCGGCAAGGGCAACGAACCCCCCTCGGCAGTCCGCGAACTCCTTCAGGCGAAAACACCGCGAACTGCACGCGTCGAGACGGCCCCCGCCCGCGGACTCTCCCTCTGGAAGGTCTTCTACCGCCCGCTCTCCTAGACCTCATCCATCATCCTCATACATTCCTCTTATGCTCTACTACCTCGCACACCACCTGACCCCGTACTGGGGACCATTCCGCCTCCTCCAGTCCCACGCGCTGTTGCTCGCCGGCGGAGCCTTCAGCGCGGCATTCCTCGTGCTGCTGCTGCTGCCGCGGCTCTGGAGTCTATTGCCCCGCGACAGAGGCAAGGCGATCTGCAAGGAACTTGGCGGCATGAAGTCCGCCGGCAAGCCCACGGGCTCGGGTTACTATGTGACGCTCATCTGCCTCCCCGTGCTCATCGTCTTCGCGCCACTCCGCTTCTGGGACATCATGGTCGTCGCGATGCTGTACGCGGCGATGCTCTTCGGCTATCTCGACGACCGGTCGACCATTCCGTGGGGCGAACTCAAGAAGGGGCTGCTCGATGCCGTTGTCTCGATGGCGATCGCGAGCTTCGTCTTCCTCGGCCATGCCCACGTGCCTTCCGAACTCGCCGTCCTGCCGGAATTCGTCGGAACCTTCGGCGATGAGACGCTCCGCGCCGCCGCAAGTTGCGACTCGCTGCGCATGATCGTGTGGCTGCCGTTCGTGAAGGGCCTCTGGTTTGCACCCTGGTGGCTCTATGTGCCGTGCACCGCGTTCATCCTCTGGTTCACCATGAACGCCACCAACTGCTCAGATGGCGTGGACGGGCTTGCCGGCACGCTCACTGTGATCACGCTCGTCATGCTCGCGGTGATTCTCTACATCGTCGTCGGCTACCGCCCGGTCGCGCACTACTTCCTCGTGCCGGTCTATGCGGATGCGGCCCGCTGGGCGATCGTGGTGATGACGGTGGCGGGCGGTTTCGGCGGCTATCTCTGGTACAACGCCGAGCCTTCGCGCGTGCTGATGGGGGATGCGGGCAGCCGCTTCCTCGGCATCCTCGTCGCGACGGCGTCCATCATGACGGGCAATCCGCTCCTCGTGCTGGCTCTCTCGCCGATCGTGCTGGTCAATGGCGGCGGCGGACTCGGCAAGCTCGTGCTGCTGCGTTTCGCGAAGCGCCTTGGGTTCGCGATAGGGGATGACAGCGTAATCCGGCGCATACGATTCCCGTTGCACGACCACTGCAAGAAGAACCTCGGCTGGTCGAACGCACAGGTGCTGATGAGATTCGTCCTGTTGCAGCTCATTGTCATGCCCATTCTGCTCATTCTGCTCATCAAGATTCGATGATCGTCGCACCTTGATAACGCCGCAAATTTGGGGTTGGCAAGACCTTCGGCTGATGCGCCATTGTTATAATTTTAATGCGCGTTTGTTGGTGGAGTGATTTATGGCTGTGGAGTATAATAATCTTCGTGAAGTTTTCGGTAGGCTATCAGGAGGGTGACAGCTGGATCGACGCGATCGTCGCCAATCGCGCGTCGGTCTACGAATGTTATTTTTCCTTCGGTCTGATGCCGAGCGGACGGCATTGCGTCTGCGATCCGGCGCGTCAGCTGGAGGATCTCGGACGGTTGGCCGACGGCGGCGTCGCCCTGAACATCCTGTTCAATGCGAACTGCTACGGGGCGCGAGCGGAGTCGAAATCGTTCTTCGGGGAGGTCGGCGAGGCTTTGGAGCGCTTTTCCGACGGAGACGCCCTCAAGTCCGTTACGACGACGTCGCCGCTCGTCGCCCGCTTCGTGAAGGATAACTTCCCGGAGCTCAAGACGCGCGCTTCGGTCAACATGGAGATCGGGACGGTCGAGGGGATGGAATACCTGTCGGACCGGTTCGACGGTTACTACGTGAAGCGCGAGCTCAACCGCGACCTCGCGGCCTTCGCCGCGCTGAAAAGATGGGCAGATGCCAACGGCAAGGAACTGTTCATGCTGGCGAACTCCGGCTGCCTCAACAACTGCTCGTCGCATATTTTCCACGACAACCTCGTCGCCCACGAGTCCGAGATCGTGAAGGAAGACAACGGCTATGCGTACTGCGGCACCTGCTGGGAGTACCTGAAGCGCGAAATCGACAAGGAGAAGATCCTGTCGCGCTGGAACTGGGTGAAACCGGAGGACATCCACCTGTACGAAGGGCTCGTCGCCGCGGCGAAGCTGGCAACGCGCATCAACGCGGACCCCGAACGCGTTCTGGAAAGCTACGTCTCCGGCAGACACGCCGGAAACATCCTAGACCTGATGGAGCCGAACCACTCGAGCGTCCTGAAGGACAAGTTCGATTTGATAAAGGACGAGATATGCTCACCAGCGCTATGATCAAGGAGGCGGCCCGCAAGGCGGGTGCGGACATGTGCGGCATCGGGCCGATTTCGCGCATGGCGGGCGCGCCGGACGAAATGAATCCGAAGTTCCTCTTCCCGGAGGCGAAGTCGATCGTCGGATTCGTGTTCCGCATACCCAGGGGCGTCCAGCGCGGAATCGAGGAGGGGACGCAGTTCTACCAGTATCCGTCGATGGCCTACGGCGGCATCAACGAGATATTGGCGCCGGCCTGCCTCTATCATGTCGGCAAGGTCATCGAAGACGCCGGCTACGAGGCGTTCACCTACCGCAACACTGGCGCGCGCGGCTGCGTGAGCGACATGGACGGATCGGTCGGGGCCACGCTTTCGCCAGAAGAGCAGATCGAGGTCAACAACAACGCGAAAGACGCGACGGCCCACCATCGCAGCGTCGAGTTCACGCGCGCGACGCGGCCAGGCGAAAACGTTCCGCCCGATCTCCAGTTCCAGTTCCGCCTGTGCGCCGTCGCCTGCGGACTCGGCGAAATCGGCTGGTCGAAGATGCTGCTGACGCCGAAGTTCGGACCGCTGCAGCGCCTCGCGTTTATCTTCACCGACGCCGAACTCGAGTACGACGAGATGTATTCCGGCAAGCCGCTCTGCCGCAGATGCGGCGCGTGCGTGCGCGAATGCCCGGGCCATTGCATCCCGCCGATGAATTCGGGGCGCGACATCGTCGTCGACATTGAGGGGAAGAAGTGCGTCTGGGGCGACATCGACATGTGGAAATGCTACGCCTTCTATACGCACGCTGGCCGCTACTACAATCCGTTCGTGCCGAAGGAGGTCTTCGACAGGAACGAGAACGGAAACCTGAATCTGCTCGAGGGCAAGTGCGGTGCGAGCGAGAAGGAGATCATGAAGGTCTACGGCGCGCTCGCCAAGTACTTCCCGAGCTGGGTCGGCTACAACATGGCGAAGTGCGGCGGATGCATCCGCGCGTGCGTGGCGATGCTGGAGAAACCGGGCGGATGCATGCACGACCGGTTCAAGAATCCGCTGAGAAAGAGCAGGCAACCTTGGAAGATGGACAGGTGAACCATGCTGACACGTGATATTATCGAGGCGGAGGCGCGGCGTCTGGGCGCAACCAGGTTCGGCGTCGGCGACCTTAAGCTGTTCGAAGGCGAGGATCCCCGGCGCGATCCGAAGATGATCTGTCCGCAGGCGAAGTGCATCATCGGCTTCGGAACGCCCGTTCCGAAGGGGCTCTACAAGACGATGGCGGAAGGTTCGCAGTTCTACACCTACACGCAACTCGGCGTGAAGGCGCTGGACGAGGAATACTACGAGGTCTTCCTGTTCCGGATGGCGTCCGTCATCGAGGACGAGGGTTACGACGCCTGCCTTCAGCGCACGACGCCGAATCTGCGCGTCAAGGGCGACAAGACGACGAATCCCGAGGTCGTTGACACCTACGAGCTCCGGTACGCTTCGCCCGTCGAGCCCGGGAAGCCGGCGCCCGACATCATGATCGACTTCGGCAAGGCCGCGCAGGCGTGCGGCATCGGGCGCGCGGGACGCGACGGCAAGGTCATAAACCGCGAGTACGGTCCCTTCATGCGCTACGCCTTCATCGTGACGGACGCGCCGCTGGAGACGAATGCGCCATATTCGGAAGATCTCTGCGCGGGCTGCGACGCCTGCGTGAAGGCCTGTCCGGCGAAATGCATCGACGCCGACAAGGGGCTTGACACGTGGAGCTGCAGCGTCTATTACCGCGGAGCGCTGGGAACGAATCCGTTCATGACGGACGATTTCCTGAAGGACGATCCGGACCGAGAGAAGATTCTGTCGGGCGAGAAGCGGTTCACGGCGGAAGAAGCGCGCGCCATGTATCCGAAGCTCAAGTTCCTCCCGCGGACGCAGTGGGGGTATGCACCCTGCCTTTGCGGCAAGCGGTGCGATCTCGCGTGTTACCGCCATTTGACGGGAAAGGAGATCTGAGGATGCCACTGAAGGAAGAGTTCGTCGCCCTGGCGAAGGAGTGCGGTGCGGACCTCGTAGGCGTCGCGCCGGCTTCCCGGTTCGCCCCGGGCGATACCGTGTTCAAGCTGTTGCCGCGGACGAAGAGCGTCATCGGCGTCGCATTCCGCATTCTGCGCGGAATCTACCGCGGCACGGAGGAGGGTTCGACCTACTACCAGTATACGACGATGGCGGTCGAGAACATGGAAGAGACCGTGATGCCGATCGCGTTGATCCGGCTGTCGAACTTCCTGGAAGAGAAGGGCCATCTCGCCTGTCCGCAACGCCGCAACCAGACGATCATGCAGGAGCGGGACGGCACCAATCCCGAAGTCGCCTACGATGCGATCGTGCACGGGCGTTCGGCTGAGAACCGCATGGACTTCGAACAGGCGGCGGTCAAGTGCGGACTGGGCGAACTCGGCTTCCATGGAGCGCTCCTGACGGATGATTTCGGCCCGTTCGTGCGTTACGTCTTCATCCTGACGGACGCCGAACTCGAGGCGGATCCGGTGGTAACGCCGCATCTCTGCGACAAGTGCGGGGAATGCGCGAAGGGCTGTCCCGGCCGCGCGATCGACGCCGCGACCGGCAAGCGCGACGATTGGCGTTGCGCCGCCTACTACAACGGCGCGAACGGTATGAAGAATCCGTTCATGCCGCCGGACGCGTTCAAGGATTTCCCCGACCGGCTGAAAATCATCGCCGGAGAGGCGGAAGTCGACGAGGAGAAGGCTAAGAAGATCATCGACCATATCTGGTTCTATCCACCGGCCCAGCATTCGTACCCGTGTTCTATCTGCGGGCGGGCCTGCGACACGGCGTGCTACCGCCATCTGGAGGAGAAGGGCGTCCTGAAACGCAAGTTCGTCCGACCCTTCCGGACCCGCGAAGAGTGGAAGTTTCAGCTCTCCGACTTCGCGGACTTTGCGTGAGACTATACATTCGTCATGAGGGTTGGCGGCCGCGTTTAGTATAAACGACAGGACTTACATGGTTCGCGTAGCGGAAGGTCGACGGCGGATAGCCGAAGGCCTGCTTCATGCGCGTGCCGAGGTGCGATGCGCAGCAGAAACCGCATTTGAGGGCGATTTCCTGCACGGACAGGTCCGTGTTGGAGAGAAGCCGGACGGCTTCGTTGAGACGGATGCGGTTGACTTCGTCCCGGAAGGTGCAGCCGAGGATCTTCAAGGCCTTCATCTCGAGCGTTCTTTTGGAGAAGCCGAGATTTTTCGCCAGTTCGCCTATGCTGACCGGTTGGGAGATGTTTTCGTTTATTTCCTGAAGCGCCTTGGCGAGAATCGAGTCTTTTATCGCCGTGGTGTCGGTGGACAGACGCGAAACGACGCGTGGATACGCGAGGTCGACGAAGGGATGGTGTTTCTTCCCGTGCATCAGTTCGTTCAGGATCCGTGCGCACATCATCCCGGTGTGCTTGCCGTCGAGGGAAATGGACGATAGGGAAGGCGTCGTCGCCTCGCATAGGAGCGCATCGTCGTCCGAACCGAGCACGGCCAGCGTCTGCGGAACGGCTATCCCAGCATCGAGACAGACGCCGAGCACCTGTTGGGCGCG
>CACYCW010000118.1 GCA_902773015.1 uncultured bacterium | reverse complement strand
GAGCAGGGCGGAGAGGTCCTGCTGCGCCTTGACGGCCGCGGAGACTGCCTTGCCCGCCGCCGTCTTTAGGTTGTATTGTCCGTCCGGGCCGACGGCGGCGGCTAGCTCTCTGCCGGTGAACTTGTCGAGGGCCTTGAGCGTCTTCGCGGCCGTGTCGGCGGTTTTGACGAGGAGCACGAACGAGTCCTTGTCGAGAAGCCCCTGGTCCACAAGCGTCTGGAGCGAGGCCTTTACCTGCTTGCCGTCAAGTCCCTTCGTCGAGGCCATGGCGGCCTTCATCAGAAGAACGTCCAGCTGCGAGACCATCTTGCCGACGGCCTGCTGGCGCTGGTCCACCTGCGCGCTTGCGCCCTCCTGCGGAACCTGCGACGTCTGGACTCCCTGCGGCTTCGCGGCGTCTACGCCGCGAAGGAAGTAGTCCATCGATATGTTGTTTATGTTAACGCCCTGCAATGGCATGAATCCCCCCCTTCTTTATTTTTTACACCATGTATACACGCGGCGCGGCAAAAGGTTACGGCCAAATTATATGAAGGCTTTCTCCGGAAGATGAAATGTCGTTTTCAAGGCGCGCGATGAGCGGCTGCCAATCGTCTGCGAAGTCGATCTCTTCGCCGTCCGGACCGGTTGTCTCGTACCGCACGCCCGATTCGCCGGCCTCCACCGAAAGCGCCGCCTCGCCGTCGTGCAGGACAGCCTCTGCGGAGGTCGAGGCGAGAAGCAGCACGGCCATGCGGATCGCCGCTCCTATCCTGGCGTTGTCGAGACTCGCCGCCTCGTCACCGGACAGGACGCGCGCGTACGGCAGGTGGTATTCTATGCGCAGCCAGTCCGACTGCCAGGAAAACGCGAAGTACCAGCTCTGGACTCCGTGCCCTTCCACAAAATTCGAAAGCCCGTCGCCAGACTCCAGCTCGACAAGCGCTGATCGGAGCGCCTCTATCGCGTCGTTGCGTTTTTCGTCAGTGTCCTTCTGCGGAATATCGATGTCTTCGTCAAGCATGTCGATTTCTATAGAACATCTCTGGATAATATTGTTGTGAATCAGACTTTCACCTGCCGCACCGCCAGCACCTCGGCAATGTACACGATGTGCAGATCGTCGGCAGACGAGTACCACTTCTCGAACGGCGTGCGGTCGATGAACGATGCCTCCGTCATCGGCTGGCGGTAAAGCGTCCGGCATTCCATGACGAGGTTCGCCTCCCTGAACGTCGGCGGATTCACCGTTTCCGATGCGACCGGCGTGAGGCCGGTGAGCGCCATCTTGTCGCAGTCGCGTCCGCTTTTCGTTCCGCAGACGGTCAGCGCCTTCCTGTATTTCTCTGGAAACGCCGAGAGCGTGAACTCCGCCCGCGCGTCGAGGAACTCGCGCGTGTACCGCGTAGGCCGCACGACGACGGCGACGATGGGCTTCCCCCACATCGTCCCCGCGAATCCCCAGCTCACGGTCATCGTGTTCCACTTAGCGGAGAAGTCTCCGCCGGTCAATAGAAACCAGCCCTTGTCGAACTGCGCGAACGGCCTCGCGACGAATTCGGAAGGCTCAACACTGTTCATGTCGTTTTCCATTTTCTCTCCTTTTGTTTTTGCGAAACCCCTGGGCACGGCGAGTACCGCCGCGCCAGCCAGAGACCCAGCTATGAAATCTTTTCTCGACAGATCCATCATCTTTTACAGCACCTCCACTCCAAGGAGCCATTCCCGGGCGGTCACCACTTTAATTGAAACGCCATCTTCCAAAATTGTGTCGCTGTCGTGGTCGGTTATCAGCAGCAGGTCATTGCACCCTGTCTTCTTCGCGACGGAGAACAGCGGATCAACCTCGCGCTTCCGCGTCTTTACACCGTCTATGGTGTATGCGACCTGGACGAACTGGACTATCTTTCCATACCTCACGCGGCAAAAATCGATGTCGCTCGTCTGGTCCTTGTAATAGTATATCTCCGTGTCATCGTCTGTCCTCCGCCTCAGGAGCTCAAGATAGACGATGTTCTCAAGCCGCCAGCCAAGCTCCTCGTCTGAACCGAGCACGCCGGTGAAGTATGAAATAAACGCCGGGTCTGACACATACAGTTTCTCGTTGCGTATGCGCTCCGCCGGCTTCGTCGAATACCGACGGACGAGCGAGACGAGATACGATTCGACCAGGTACCCCATGTAAGTCTGCATCGTATGCGCGCTCGAGATTCCGGCCTTCCGCGCCAGTCCGTCATACGACACCTCCCGCGAAAACTGCTGCATCAGCACGTAT
>CACYCW010000117.1 GCA_902773015.1 uncultured bacterium | reverse complement strand
GGCGCGAAACTCGTCTTCACCGACAATCCAAACTATCCCGAATCCCTGATCGAACGGCGATAACGGCTCAAACTGGTTGAACCACTTTCTTCGCATTTTCAATCGCGTCGCCGCGCGAATGGCGACGGCCAGGGCTATCCCCACGAGTTCCTGCGCGGATCAAGCTGGGGTCGTGAGCTTGCGAAAGAAGTCATCCTTGTCCGCAAGTTCCGCCGGGCTGTCGGGACGCCACCACGTGCCCCAGGCCATGCCGACCAGCGTCGCCGCCGTGGTGATGCAGTTCATCACGATCATCTCCCGCAGGCACGGCGCCCAGTGGCCGACGACGAACGCCGCCACGCCGGTGCCGATGCCGATCGTCAGCCCCGCGAAACCCGCGAACCGCGAGAAGCGCTTCACGAGCAGCCCTGCCAGCACCGGTACCGCAATCGGATTGCCGAACACACTGAAGAGCTGGTTGGTCACGTCGAAGAGGTCGTTCGCCCCCTGCGCGTAGCGCATCACGAAGGTGAAGCCGACGACAAGCGCCCCCGCCAGGAACGTCGCCAGGCGCGCCACCGCCATCTGCCGCCGCGGTGATGCCGTCGGGTTAACGATGCGCACGTAGAAGTCGTTCGTCACCACGCTCGCGATCGCGTTGTAGAAGCCCGCCAACGTCGACATCGTCGCCGAGAACATCGCCGCGATCACCAGCCCCATCAGCCCCGACGGCAGCACGCTCTTGCAGACGATCGCGTAGACCCCGTTCAACTCCGAGTCCGGAATGCCCGGCAGGAACTCGCGCGCCGCCATCGCCGGGAAGAAGAAGAGCAGCGGACCGATGAAGAGCAGCACCGAGACGAGATAACCCGCCTTCTTCGCATCCTTCTCGCTGCGCGTCGAGTAGAACCGCTGCACCATGCTCCACGAGGTCGAGAGCTCCAGGAACTGCGCGTAGAAGAAGACCAGCACGTAGAGCCACGTGTACTTGCCGGTGAAGAGCGCGAAGAACCCCTCCGGAGCCTTCTCGACAAAGCCGGAGAGCCCCCCCACGCGCTCGAGGCAGAAGAACGGCAGCACCAGCACGATGCCCATCAGCACGAAGAACTGGATGAAGTCCGCCACTAGCGTCGCCTTGAGCCCCCCGAGGAACGTGTACACGATGATGACCGCGCCCGATGCGACGATCGCCGCCTCGATGGAAAAGCCCATCCCCACCCCGACGACCGTGCCGATCGCGAAGAGCTTGAGCGCGCCGTCGAGGATGCGCATCGGCAGACCCAGCCACACCAGTCCCTGCCGCATCTTCGGCGTGAAGCGGCGTTCGAGGAACTCGAGCGGACTTGACTTCACGGCCCGCCGCCACCGGAGCGCCAGGAACCACGTCACGAGCAGCACCACCGGCACGTTCAGCCAGCTCAGCGTCACCGGAATCCACCCGTACTTGTACGCCAGCGCCGAATACATCACGAACGCCAGCGCCGAGAACGACCCCATGTAGTAGGAGACGCCAGCCAGGTACCACGGGATCGACTTGTCTCCACCGAAGAACTGATCGGACGACCTCTGCCGACGCGCGTAGAAAACCCCGACCGCGACCATCACGGCGAAGAACGCCACGACTACCGCGTAATCCAGCGCTGTCAGGCCATTGTCCACGGCCGGTCAGTTCCTGCGGCGTCGCGCCTCGGCTCGCGCCTTTTCCATCGTCTCCGGCACGGATACGGGCACCCCGCCGAGCCGGCGCGACTCCTCACCCGCAGCGAGGAACGCAAGAATCTCGAGCGTCTCCTCCGGCGACACCGGCGCGACGCCGGTGCGGAAGAACCTGAAGACCTCCGAGAGGAGCGGACGGTAGTCCTTGTTCCGGCCCATCTCCACGACGCCATTGCGCTCGGTGAAGATCGCCCCGCCGCCGGCGGTGCCGCGGCGCTGGAAGTCCAGGGCGCGCATCACGCCGATGCGGCCGTCCTTCCAAGTGCCGACGACGACGTCCTCGTAGGCGCACGAGGTCGCGGCGGCCGTCTCGACGCCCGGCCCCATGATCGTCAGGAGCGGCTCGCCGGCGTGAATCGCGTACCAGAAGTAGCGTGAGTGGTGGGGCTCGATGGACTCGGCGGACCAGACGTCGGCGCCGCGGACGACGCCGAGCTCGCCGGAGCGCGCGGCGCGCGCCCCGGGCGCGAAGCGGCAGCCCGAGCACGAGAAGAACTTAGCGCCCATCCGCTTCGCCGCGTCGACGATGCGAATCGCGTCCGCCAGGTCGTGCGCGAGCGGCTTGTCGATGAAGACGGGCTTGCCCGACTTGAACACCTCGAGCGCCTGCGCGTAGTGCTCGCGGCCGTCGTTCGTCTCCAGCAGCACGTAGTCGACCTTCTGCAGGAGCTCGGCAATCGAGTCAACGAAGGCGACCTTGTTGGCGATGAGCTTCGGACAGTACTTCTCCCAGCGGTTGGTGCACGAGACGATGTCGCGCGATCCCCACCGGTAGGCATGGGTGATGCGGAAGCCCGCGAACTCGGTCTCGTTCGACAGGTTCAGCAGCGCCGAGAAGTGCAGCACGTGACTCGTGTCGCAGCCGATGATTCCCACGTTGCCGCCCGCCGTCGCCGTTGCGAGCGCGGCGGTCACGACCAGCGCCAGAATCAGTCTTCTCATCTCGTTTTCGTTCCTCCGGACGGGGTGCCCTTGCGCCGCGCGATGCGGGCGATGATGCGCGAAGCGCCGAGGTTCTTGAAGCCGAGCGCCAGCAGGATCTTGCCGACTAGGTGGCGCGATTCCGCCCGCACCTCCTTGATCTCGTAGCCCTCCTTGTCGCAGAGGGCCCTGAAGTCCTTCAGCGTCACGCAGTGGATGTTCGGCGTGTCGTACCACTCGAACGGCAGCTGCTTCGAGACGGGCAGCCGCCCGGTGCACGCCAGAGTGAAGCGGATGCGGTAGGCCGCGAAGTTGGGGAAGGTGACGATGGCCTCGTCGGCGAGGCGCAGCGCCTCGCGGAGAACGCCGCGGGGGTTGCGCACCTCCTGCAGGGTGTCCGAGACGATCGCCGTGTCGTAGTGGCGGTCGGGGAAGACGGCGAGGCCCTCGTCGACGTCGTCCCAGAACACGTTGTGCCCGTCGGCGAGCGCCTCCTCGAAGCGCTCGACGTCGATCTCGATGCCGTCGCCCTTGACGCCGCGGCACTTGCGCAGCACGTTGAGGAGCGTGCCGTCGCCGCAGCCTACGTCGATGACGCGCGAGCCGGGGCGCACCATGCGCACGATGCTGTCGTAGAGGCGCTCCTGCCATTTCATCACCTTCACCTCGCGCCGCGAGAGGAAGCCTCCGACGAGTTTCGAGAGATCGTCGATGTCGGTGAGGAACGAGTCGTGGCCCGTGCCGCACTCGAGATGGCAGTAGGAGACCGACTTGCCGGCCTTGAGGAGCCCGGCGACGATCTCCTTCGACTGCCACCACGGGAAGAGGATGTCGCCGCGGTAGGAGACGACGAGCACCTTGGCCTTCACGCGCGCGAGCGCGGCGCCCAGCGAGCCGTAGCGGTCGCACGGGTCGTAGAGGTCCATCGACCGCGTGATGTGCAGGTAGCTGTTCGCGTCGAAGCGGCGGACGAACTTCATCGCCTGGTAGTCGAGGTAGCTCTCGATCTGGAAGTAGGTC
>CACYCW010000116.1 GCA_902773015.1 uncultured bacterium | reverse complement strand
CCACAACCTTCAGGAACACAGCGTCGTGCTCGTGCGCGGCGGCCGTGTGAAGGACCTTCCGGGCGTCCGTTACCACATCGTCCGTGGCAAGCTCGACTCCCTCGGCGTTGCGGGCCGCAACCGCAGCCGTTCGAAGTACGGTATGAAGAAGCCGAAGAAAGAGGAGAAGTAAGCCATGAGCCGCAGAGGTAAAGCCATTGTCAAGCGCGTCGTTCTCGACCCGAAGTACAACTCCGAGCTCGTGGCGCACATGATCCGCGTCATCATGAAGGACGGCAAGAAGACCGTCGCCGAGCGCATCGTCTACGGCGCGATCGACAAGATCGCCGAGAAGATGAAGGAGGATCCGACGAAGTTCGTGAAGGACGAGAAGCCGATCGAGAGTCCGCTCGAGGTCGTCTCGGCCGCGATCGCGAACATGAAGCCGACGGTCGAGGTGAAGACCCGCCGCGTGGGCGGCACCACTTTCCCCGTGCCGGTGCCGATCGCCGAGAACCGCCAGCTTTCGCTTGCGCTTCGCTGGACGACGCAGTTCGCGAGCGCTCGCCACGGCATGGGCATGCCGGCCGCCGTCGCCGCTGAGATCATCGATGCCTTCCAGGGCCAGGGCAATGTCATCAAGAAACGCGATGACGTCCACAAGATGGCCCAGGCCAACAAGGCGTTCGCGCATTACGCCTGGTAACCGAAGGCCCTTGCCTTTCCGGATAAGTGACGGGGCGCCGCGGTTTTCCGCGGCGCCCTTGCGATTTGCGCGCCAATATGGTAAAATCTCCCTCCTATGATTACATTGATTATCGCAGTGTCCATCGGCGGGGGATCCTACGCCGCGGCCTACTATCTCGGGGACTGGGGCCTTGGGTGGAGCATTTTCGCCGGCATCCTCGGGTTCGGCGTCTTCCAGGGTGTCTTCGCCTATCTCGTGCAGCGGCGTGTCAAGCGCGACATGGAGGCCGTCCAGGGCATCCTGCTCGCGGGGCAGAAACGCCTGCAGCAGAAGACCCAGCGCTGGCAGATCCGTCCGCCGGGTTCCGTGCAGGCCGCCCAGAAGGAGATTATGGCGGACACCAAGGTCTTCGTCAAGGAGGCACTCGCCGCGACCGAGGCCTTGCGCAAGTACCGCCTGTGGGTGCCGATGATGGACCGTCAGATCGCCACCGCCCAGCTGCAGCTCTCGTGGATGATCAAGGACTTCAAGACCGTCGACCTGCTCATGCCGAAGGCGATTTGCATCGATCCGACGATGTGCGCGATCAAGATGGCGCGTTGTTACATGCTCGACCGCCCGACGAAGGAGATCCGCAAGGTCTACGAGAAGGGCGTGCGTCGTACGCGTTACAACGGCAATGTGCTGCTCGCGGCGACGATGAGCTGGATCGAGGTGAAGAGAGGTGAAGTCGATGCGGCGTTCAAGACGCTCACGGAGGCCCTGAAGAAGAGCGACAACGCCACGCTGAAGCAGAATCACGAGCAGCTCATGAACAACCGCGTCGCCCACTTCTCGAATTCCGGCATCGGCGACCAGTGGTACTCGCTCCTCCTCGAGGAGCCGCGCGTACACATGCAGCGCCAGCGCAGCGCCTACCGCTGAGCGGGCGGCCGCCGCGACTTCGGTGACTTCCGCGATCGCGTCATCTGTCACCGCCGCCCCCTCGTGCGGATGGGCGTCAACTGCCAGCCGGTGGAGAGAGAACGACGGTGAGGACGTTGCGGTCGCCCTCGCGGCGGTAGGTGACGCTCTCCGACATCTGGCGGACGAGGAAGATGCCGAGCCCGCCGATGGGGCGCTCCGATTCCGGCGCGTTGACGTCCGGTGCCGGCACCTCAAGGGGGTTGAACGGCTTGCCCGCGTCGGTGAAGACGATCTCGGCGTGACCGCTGGCGACACGGTACGTGACATCGAACGTCGGCGAGCCGGAACAGCGCACGATGTTCGAGGCGACCTCGTCGATGATGATCGCGGCGCTCGGGTCCCCGCAGAAGAGGCGCAGGTACTCGGTCGCGGCGGCGAGCCCCTCGAGGGTCGCGGGGAAGTCCCTCTTGCCGCCGTTGAAGCCGACGGCCAGCATCGTGATGTCATCCGCCTGCGGTGTGTCGGCGGCGAAGGCGGTGACATCGCGCATGACGGCGCGGCAGATCGCCTCAGATGATGTCGTGTCCGCCGCAGCAAGCGTCTTCACGAGGCGCTCCTCGCCGAACATATCCGACTGCGACCGAGCCTCGATGACGCCGTCGGTGTAGAGGTAAAGCGTCTCGCCCGGGGCGAGGCGGGTCTCGTGAACCGAGTAGGGGATGCCCCCGAAGGCGGCGAGCGTCGGGCCGGAGATGGCATCGAGGGATTCGACCTTGCCGCTCTTGCGGCGGACATACGGGGGGTTGTGTCCGCAGTTGACGTACTGGAGAACGCCGGTCTCGATGTCCAGGGCGCCGACCCAGGCTGTGACGAACATGTTCGCCTCGTTGCCCTCTGCCAGACGGTCGTTGACGCTGGTGATGGCGGCGGCGAGATCCTCGTCGGCGGAGACGAGCGCGTCGTTGAGCGCGGTCTTGGCGCGCATCATGAACATGGCGGCGGGGACGCCCTTGCCGGAGACGTCGGCGATGACGAACGCGATCCGGTGCGGGGCGATGAGGTAGAGGTCGTAGAAGTCGCCACCCACCTCCCGCGCGGGTGTCATGCGCGCGAAGATGTCGAGGCGGTCGGCGAGATGGGGGAAAGGCGGGAAGGTGTTGGGCAGCGACGTCGTCTGGATGGAGTGCGCGAGGGCGAGGTCCGCTGCGAGGCGCTTCTCCTCGGCGAGACGCATCTCCTCGGCGCGCTCGCGCAGCGTGACGAGGCGGAGTCCGACGGCGGCGGCGATGAAGATGACGGCCATCAGGAGGAACATCGTGGTGATGACGGACGCCTTGCGCGTGCGCGTCATGATGCTTTCGGGGAGGACGATGACGACCCGCAGGTCTGACTCGGGCATGAGGAAGGACCGGCAGCGCGCGGGGACGCCGCTGACCGTCGCCCTGAAGGTCCTGCCTGTGGCTGAGAGCATCTCGTCGGTGATGCCGAGGTCAGCGAGCGAGGGCGCGGGCGTCAGCGTACCCGGAGTGAACCCGCTCTTGGGATTGCCGTCCGAGATGACAGTTCCCGTCGCAGGGTCTGCGAGCACGTACCAGCCGTCGCCGGCGACATCCCACTCGACGGCGATGTCGGCGAAGTGCTGGCGCATGTCATGGTTGAGCCGCCTGAAATCGATGCCGAGCTGGAGGGCACCGTCGGGCAGGCGCACGCCGCAGAACTTGCGGTAGGCGCCGTCGGTGGCGACGCTGACGCGCGGAGGCTGCGTGTACCAGAGGGCGTTCGTGAGGAGGCAGAGGAACCCGGCGGCCTTGGCAGGGTCGGGATCGGTGCCGATGTCGTAGCCGAGCTTGTTCCTGTGGGTGGAGGCGACGATGGCGCCGTTCGTGCCGATGAAGTTGACCTCGTCGAGACCGAATCGCCGCGCAATCAGTCGTGCGGTCTTCGAGGTCGTGCCGGTCACGCGCGCACCGGACGCGGCGATGCGGTTGGCGATGTAGTAGAGGGTCGAGTCCGCCGTGACGAGGATTTCCTCGCGCATGTTGCGCATCGCGGGACCGAACTCCGATTCAAGGCGGTTGCACGCGAGGCGTGACTCGACGGCGTCGGAGGCGAAGTAGGCGACTGCGGAGGCAAGCGTGGCGCCGATCCAGATGGCGATGCGGCACTTCCGGTAGGCGTTCATCATGCCATGTTGAAGATTGTGGAGAATCCCGTGATGCGGATGACGTTGGCGACGGCGGGGGCGGCGCCAACGATCGTGAAGGTTCCCCCTGCCGCGATCATGGTCTTGTGCATGGTAAGGAATACGCGGATGCCGGCGGAGGAGACGTACTCGACTCCGGTGATGTCAAATACAAGGGCTTTCACGCCGTTCGTGTCGAAGGCGGCGGTGAGTTGCGGGGCGGTGACGGTGTCGATCGCCCCTGTGATGGTCACGGTGAGCTGGTTGTCATCCTTTGCGGTCTGGACGTTCACGATTACCTTTCCAAGTGATTTTTCTCTTCTCTCCTATGTTCTAGCTGTGCTGCCGTCCCTGGGCAGCAATGAGTAGTATAGCAAATCTCCATTTCGCCAGCAAGCGGCATTCCTTGTCCGCTTTTTTTGGTATAATATCCTCTCAAATGGGACTTGAAGCGGGAGAGACGAAGACAGGAGGCGGCTGCCGGGTCGCCGTGGTGGGCGTCGTCGGGCGGACGAATGCCGGCAAGTCCACGCTGGTCAACCAGCTCGTGGGCGAGAAGGTCTCGATCGTCTCGCCCGTCGAGCAGACGACCCGTAACACCGTGCGCGGCATCGTCGCCGACCCCCGCGGGCAGCTCGTGCTCCTCGACACGCCCGGCCTTCACAAGGCGGTCGGCACGCTCGGCACGCTGCTGAACCGCATGGCCCGCCGTAGCGCCGCCGGCACGGACATCACCTGCGTCGTCTTCGACGCCGCCCAGGAACCGCAGCTCGAGGACATCGGCTGGATGCAGCGCGTCGCGCGCGAGCGCCCGGAGAAGGTCGTGTTCGTGCTGAACAAGGCCGACCGCGCCCCGTTCTTCGAGTCGATGTTCAAGGCGGCGTGGGAGGAGGCCGTCACAGCCGTCCCCCCGGCCCACGACGGCGATCGGCAGCGGTCGGCGGCAGTAGGCGACTCTCGAGCGGCGTCGCCGCTTTGGGTGAAATGCATCGCCACGACCGAGGGAGGGGCGAAGGCCGTGAAGGACGCGCTCTTCTCGCTCGCCGAGGAGGGCGAGCGTCTCTTCGACGACGACGTCGTCACGGACTATCCGCGCAAGCTCGCGATCGCCGACACGATTCGCGAGAAGTATCTCGCCAAGATGCACCAGGAGGTGCCGCATGAGATGGGCATCCTCGTCAGGCGCATTGTCGAGTCGCCCGGGCGCTGGGAGGTCTCAGTCGAGGTGCTCGTCAACCGCGCTTCGCAGAAGCCGATCGTGATCGGTCGGGGCGCCATGACCGTCAAGTACGTGCGCCAGTGCGCCGAACGCGAGCTCTCCGATGTCTTCGGCGTCAAGGTCGTGCTGGACATCTGGGTGCGCGTTTCGCCGAACTGGATGAGGAACAACCGACTCCTCGCCGAGATGGGCTACATGGGGAATCTCATGTGAAACAGCGCCTGACAGCTCTCGTGCTCCTGCTCGCCGCTGGTTCTCTCGCGGCGGAGGACGATCTTTCCATCGCGCGGGAGGCGCTGCGTGACGGGCTCTGGGAGGTCGCGCGTACCCATGCCGCGCAGGTGACCTCACCTGCGGCGCGTCTCATCATTCTGGAGAGCCTCGCCGGCGAGGGCCGATGGGAGGAAATCGGCCCGACGCTCGCGAAGTGGCCGGATGCGAAGGGAGCGGGCTTTGACTACTACCGGGCCGTTGTCAAGGGGGATCACGCCGCGGCGCTGGACATCCTGAAGAGGGGTGGGAGCGCGGCGGGTTGCGTCGAGGCTCGTCTTCACGAGGCCGAGACGCTCGCGAAGGGCGGCAACCGCGCGGGTGCGGAGGCGATCTGGCGCGAGGTGACGTCGGCGACCAATGTCAGCGAAAGGGCGCTCGCTGTCGCAAGCGCCAACCTCATGGATGTGGCGCAGCTTCGCCGCGCCTACGCCCAGGTGCGTTCCGTGTCGCGGCGGCGCATGCTCGGGCTTCGCCTCGGCATGGCGCTCCTGCGAGACGGCAAGACCGTCGTCGAGGGCGAGCGGCTCGTGCGGGCGATCGTGAAGGACTCGCCGGATGCCGAAGGCGCGCGGCAGGCGTTCCTTCTTGTTGCGGACACAAAGCTTGCCGGCGGCGACTGGCAGGGCGCGGTGGACGCCTACGGGGAGGCCGTCGAGATTTGGCCGGAGGCGGCGCGCCTCGCATCGGTCCAGGAAGGGCGCGGCTGGGCGCTCCAGCGGCTCGGGCGCGGCGAGGAGGCGCTCGAGGCATTCGGTCTCGCGGGAAATCTCGCGACGGATGACCTGGCGCGCGCGACGGCCCTGCTCAAGGAAGGGGACGTCCTCTCCGAGCTCGGGCGCGGTGACGAGGCGATGGCGAAGTACCGTGCCGTCATCGACCGGTTTCCGAAGACGACCGTCGCCGAGAAGCTCAAGGCCGTCATCCGTCTGCGCACGCTCGAGGCCGATGGGCGTCGCCTCTACGGGGAATGCCGCTACGACGAGGCGATGAAGGTCTTCGCCCAGGTCGCCGAGGCCGATTCCGCGCGCCGTCAGCGAATGAACTTCTTTGTCGTGCAGTGCCTTTACGGGCAGGGGCTGGATGACGCCGCGCTCGCCAAGGCTCGGGAGCTCGTCGCGAACTGTCCCGACCCGGTGGTGCGCGGCGATGCGACGATGTGGCTTGCGAAGTTCCTATACAATCGGCGCGAGTGGAAGGACGCGGGCCGGCTCTTCGCGGCCTTCTCCGAGACGTCGGCGGATCCGAAGTCCGCCGCGGAGGCCTTCCTCTGGGCCGCGCGCGCGGCACTCGCCGACAGCGACTTCAACCTCGCGATCCAGCTCTCGACGCGGCTTTCCGAACGCTACCCCGCCGCACCGGAGAGCTCCGCCGCTCTGCTCGTGCAGGGCGAGGCGCTCGTCGAGCTCGCTCGATTCGACGAGGCGGTGCTCGTCTTCGAGCGGGTCGCGGTCGCGCCTGGTGCGAACGACGACGTCCGTCGTCGGGCGCAGCTACTGAAGGCGGATGCGCTCTTCGCGATGGGGGCGGACAACTCGACGCGATACGTCGCCGCGCTTGAGGCCTACCGCTCCGTCCGCTTCGGAGGCAAACTTTCACCGAGTGCCCAGGTCATCGTCTCGTTCAAGATGGCCCGCACGCTCGAGAAGCTCAAGCGTACGGAGGAGGCGATGGACCAGTACTACGCGCAGGTCGTGCTCGCCTATCGCGAGGGGAGATTGCGCGGAGAACGCTTCAATGATGAGGCACGCGCGGCGTTCTCGCGCGCGGCGTTCCGCCTAGCGGACGAGTACGAGAGCCGCGGCCGGGACCGGCAGGCGATGAGCGTGCTGGAGCTCGTGGCCGAGAGTGACGTGCCGGCAGCCGCCGAGGCGGTGAAGCGCATCGGCAGGATTTCCAACAAGGGGAGGTTCCTATGACGTTTGCAGGCGGTCCGGTCTTCTGGATCCTGTGCGCCCTTGCGGTGCTGGCGATCATCATCTTTTTCGAGCGATTCATTGATCTTCGACGGGCGCAGGTCGACTACCAGGACTTCATCCGCGGCATCGTCAACGTGCTGGACGCCGGGAATGTCGAGGAGGCTCTCTCGAACTGCGAGGACATCTCCGCTCCTGTCGCGGAGGTCGTCGCGACCGCCATCCGGCATCGGGACGACTCCGAACGGGCCTTGCGTGACGCGGTGGATGCACAGGGGCGCGCGGCGATCGGCCGGCTTGACCGACGGCTTGCGGTGCTGGCGATCATCGGTCAGATCGCGCCTCTCCTCGGCCTGCTTGGCACGATCATCGGTTTCATCAGGACGGTCCTGGCAGCGAACGCCCAGGAGGTGATCTCACGCGCTGACCTGCTGAGCGGTGCGATGGAGGCACTCGTCGCCGCCGCGATGGGACTCGTCGTCGCGATTCCCGTGACAGTCATGTACAGCAGCCTTCGCGTGCGACTCGACCGGACGGTCGTCGAGCTCGAGGCCGCGGCGACGCTGATCGTCGGCTACTTCACGAGCCGAAGGGGGGAGAAGTGAGCGACTGGGGCTGGGGCTCTGAGCGCACCGTCGGCATCTGGCGGAAGGGATCGAGCTGGCTTCGCCCGCTCGCCACTGCCGCACCCTACATCACGGTCCTGCTCCTCGTCGTTCTTTTCTATCTGGTCGGCGGCGCGATCACGACGGCGAAGGGCATCCTCTTCGATCTGCCGGACGGTGCCGGTGACGACGGCGCCTCGACATCGCTTGTCGCGCTGGTCATGCCCGTTCGCCATGACACAATGGTGTTCTTTGACGACTCGCGCTATCTGCTCGGCGATGCGATTTCCGTCCGTGCGCTCGGCCTGCATCTCGCGGAGCGCAACGGTCGGGGGGGGGCGAAGACCCTGCTCATCCTCGCCGACCGCCGGGTCGCGGGAGGCGAGCTGATGGAACTCGCTACGGTCGCGCGCCGTAGCGGGGTCGCCAGGCTTCTCTTTGCCACGCGGCGAACGGAGGTGGCGGAGTGAAGAGCATCAGCGGAGAGCTCGCCACGCTCGCGACCGTGCTGGCCGTGCCGATGGCGATCTGCCTGGTGTTCCCCTATGAGGCGCTGCATTTCAAGGCGTCATCCGGTCGCTCCGAGGCCGGGCCATCCCTGGCGATTGTGCAGCTCTCGTCCGCCGAGGAGCGCAAGGCGATTCGCGTGGCGCGCATGTCGTTGCGGGGCGATGACGAGAGCGTTCGCCGATTGCACGCCGATATCTATCTTGAGGAGCTGCCGGAGGATCCTGTCTCGTCCGTGCTGTCGGTCGAGGAGCGCCATCTTGCGGCCCCGCCGCCGGTTGTCGAGTGCGGACTCATGCCGTTTCTGCCATCCCAGGCGGCGCCGCCTCCGGCGCGCATCGCGCCGGGCGAGGCTTCCGACGCCGACCTGGCATTTCCCAGGCAGGAAATGCTCCGGCTCAACTGACCCAACACAAAGGAGAAAAACATGACACAGGAAGAGGTTCTCACCGCGTTCAAGGAGACGGGGGCATTGCTCGAGGGACATTTCGAGCTCCGCTCCAAGCTCCACTCCAACCGCTATTTCCAGTGCGCGAACGTGCTGCGTTATCCGCGCGTCGCCGAGCGTCTTTGCGCCGCGCTCGTCAAGAAGATGACAGCTGCGGGCGATCTTGGACGGATCGACGGCGTCATTTCGCCGGCGGTCGGCGGCATTCTTGTCGGGCATGAGGTCGCGCGCGCTCTCGACGTCAAGTGCGTCTTCGCAGAGAAGGTGCCCGGCACGGGCGTCGACGCGAGCGGCAAGTCAAACACGGTGCTCGCGATGCGCCGTTTCACGCTCACGCCCGGCGAGCGCTATATTGTCGCCGAGGATGTCGTCACCAAGGGCGGGCGCGTCCAGGAAACGATTGATCTCGTGCGTGGGGCAGGTTGCAGCGTCGTCGCGGTCGCGCTTCTGGTCGACCGCAGCTCGGGCACGGTGCGCTTCGATGACATCCCGATGTTCTCGCTCATGCAGATGACGCCGGAGACCTGGACCGCCGCGGACTGCCCGATGTGCAAGGCCGGCGGCAGGCCCTGCCATCCTGGTTCCTGATCGGCCGCCTCTTCCCAGGGGGTGCGAATTCACCCCCTTGCGCGTCGAGGGGAATTATGGTAGAATATCCGCCGTTTTCAGCGAATCGGAGCGTAGCGCAGTCTGGTAGCGCGTTTGGTTCGGGACCAAAAGGCCGAGGGTTCAAATCCCTCCGCTCCGACCAGTTCGTGAAAACGGTCTCTTTCATCTGCCGAAATTCTTGTGTGACGCGGTTGACGGGCTCGTCCCGTTTTTGATATACTATACACCACTTCCGTTTTGGGCGATTAGCTCAGTTGGTTAGAGCATTACCTTCACACGGTAGGGGTCACTGGTCCGAGTCCAGTATCGCCCACCAGAACGGAATGACTCATCGGTTGGTTCGTGAATGAAGGCGGGTTGCATACGCGTGCTGTTCTTGATGCTGGCCGACATGCTGTGCATCGTCGGGGTTTGGGCATTCGTCGTCTGGGCCTATCGCGCGCTTGGTTTCGGTCATTACAAGTACGGTGCGGAGTTCTATCTCAGGTTCTGGCCGGTTCCGCTCGTGTTCATCGCGATCAACGCGCTTCTTCGCCTCTATCACGGGAGCATCATCTACCCGGCCGCCCCGGTCAACCCAGTCGAGGAACTGCGCCGGCTGGTCGGTTCTGCGACCATCACCCATCTCGGCGTGATCGCCTACCTGGCGCTTGCCTATCAGTCGACCGAGCACTATTCCCGTGCCGTGATCCTGGTCTCTGGCGTGCTGACGGCGGCTCTTGCGCAGCCGCTTCGCGATCTCCTGCGGTTGGCGCTTCACCATTGCGATTTTGCGCGCATGCCGGTGCTGCTCACCGGGGACGGGGCGGGTGTCTCCCGTGTCGCGGCGGCGATCGACGGCGATCGCTACATCGGCTTTCGAGTCGTCCGCGTCCTGCCGGGTGACAGCCGTGAGATTGCCGCCGCCGCCCGCGAGCTGGGCGTGCGTACGCTTGTCGCCTGCCAGGACTCGCGGCTCTTCGGGTGCCAGCTGACGGATCTCCTGCAGTGGTTCGATCACATCGAGTACCTGCCTTCCGGCAGCACCTTCCCCGTCTTCGGCGCCCATGCCATCTCCTTTGACGGCATCGGCGGGCTGGAGATGGTAAACCAGCGGCGGATGCGGGTGCTGCGCAACGAAAAGTGGCTACTCGACAAGACGCTCGCGGTGATTGCCTTCGTGCTGCTCTCGCCGTTCTTTGTGATCGTGCCGTTGCTAGTGAAGCTCACGAGCCGGGGTCCCGTCTTCTACCGCCAGCCGCGGCTCGGCAAGCGCGGTCGGCCGATTCGCGTGTGGAAGTTCCGGTCGATGTACGCCGATGCCGACGAGCGACTGAAGTCGATTCTTGCGAGCGACCCGGCGCGTCGGGCGGAATGGGAGGCGAACTTCAAACTGACCGACGATCCGCGGGTGACGCCGCTCGGGCGCTTTCTCCGGAAGACCTCGATCGATGAGTTTCCGCAGCTGTTCAACGTCTTCGTCGGCGACATGGCCCTCGTCGGCCCGCGGCCGATCGTCGGGAAGGAGGTCGCGAACTATGGCGCTGCCTATGAGACGTTCTCATCGGTCAAGCCCGGCATCACCGGCCTCTGGCAGGCGACCGGCCGCAGCGACACCGACTACGCCCGCCGCGTCGCTCTTGACGTGCAGTATGTGCTGAACTGGTCGCCGTGGATGGACATCTGGATCCTCTTCCGTACGGTCTTCGCCGTCCTCTTCATGCGCGGCGCCCGCTAGGATGACTGAACCCAGGCGACAGTTTCGGCGACTATCGTGTGAGCCGGCTCCTCGGCAAGGGATGGCGTGGACGGATTATTTTGACTGCGGTCTCACGGTGCAGGTCGAGAAATGAAAGGAAAACGAAAAATGAAAAAGACAGCATGTGTGGCAATCTCGCTGCTCGCCCTCTCGGCGGCGGCGGTGAAGATGTCCGATGCCGTGCCGAAAGGCTGGGTCGAGGACTTCGAGGCGGCGAAGAAGGCAGCCGCGGCGGAGGGCAAACTCGTCTTTCTCGCCTTCTCCGGTAGCGACTGGTGCGGCTGGTGCGTGAAGCTGGATCAGGAGGTCTACTCCCAAAGCGACTTCATCCGCAAGGCGAAGCGAGACTTCGTGCTGACGATGATCGACAATCCGCGCGACCAGAATCGGCTGTCCCCGCTGGCGCAGAGGCAGAACCGCGAGCTGACGACGCAGTTCGGCGTCCGTGGATTCCCGAGCGGCGTCGTCTGCTCCGCCGACGGAAAGGAGATCGAGCGGATCAGCGGCTATGTCAAAGGCGGACCGGACGCCTACCTCGAGCGGATGAAGGAGATTGCAAAGAAGGCCGGGCACAAGACGCCTGCGGCGGGTCGCAACAACGACAGTGACGATTTCTTCTTCTCGTGGGGAGTGCCCATGGGCGGTCTTATCCAGCAAGCGGGGAACACGGAGCCGGAAGCTGTCAAGAAACTGATCGAGAAAAAGATCGTCGCGAACAAGAAGGCCATTGAAAAAATCATGGTCGAAATGAGGAAGATGCCATCAGTCAAGACTGAGTCGGACGCGAAGCGCGCGCTGGCTCGGTTTGAATCGGCGGTCAAGGCCTATCACAATGTCTATGTCTCCGGCTACGGCAAGTGGCCGCTCAAGGACTGGGAGGTCGTCGGCGAGATGGCCAACACCGTCAAGGCGTCAATTGCCGCGCTGAACGATGTCATCTCCAAGGCGGCTTCCGAGCCGGCAAAGGCGGTGTACGGAAAGCGTCTGGAAGAGTTTCAGTCCCGTCATGACAAGCTGAAGAAACACTATGAGGAAATGTGCGACAAGGCACTTGGTGCCTCGCTGTGACAACCTGCTTTGCTGAACCTATGCTGAACCCAGGCGACAGTTTCGGCGACTATCGTGTAGTCCGGCTCCTCGGTAAGGGCGGGATGGGGTCGGTGTACCTGCTGGAGGCGGAGACGGGCGTTCAGGTAGCGGTCAAGATCCTCGACCCCGAGGCGTCCGGCGACCACGCGTCGCGGCTGCGGTTCCTGCGCGAGGCGGAGCTCGCGCAGGGCACGAAGCACCCGAATCTAGTGGAGACGTACGACATCGGCGAGGACCCCGACACCGGCCTCACGGTGCAGGTCGAGAAGAGGCAGGAGTAAAGGAAAGAATGGACAAGAGGGTTGACTTGACGATCGACTATGCGACGGTCAGCGAGCGGGGGCTCGTGCGCGGCGACAACCAGGACGCGGTGCTTGTCGATGCGGCGCAGACGCTCTTCTGCGTTGCGGACGGGATGGGCGGCGGCGCAGAGGGAGCGACGGCGAGCCGGTTCGTCCGCGAAGAGCTGGCGAAGATCAGTGGCAAGGTCATGACGGAGCTGCGCTCCTCGCTGGATCGGTTGATCGTGGCGGCGAACGCAAGGATACTGCGCTATGCGCAGGACAAGGACTTTCGCCAGATGGGCTCGACCGTGGCACTGATCGTCCGCGACCCTGCGGATTCCCGTCGCGTGGCCGTCGGCCATGTCGGCGACAGCCGTGTCTACCGCGTGCGCGGCGGATCCGCTGAGCTGCTGACAGCCGACCACACGATTGGCGGCCAGCTGAGCTCGATGGCATCAGGCGACATGGCCGAGTCGCTTCGTAACCGGAAACACCCGCTCGCCCACGTGCTGACTCGAGCGATTGGCGTTGTGGAGAAGGTGGAAGTCGAGTGGCTTGAGGCGGATGCAGCCGTCGGCGACCGCTGGCTCGTCTGCACTGACGGCGTCCATGACGTCCTTGCGGATTCGCTCATCGGTGAGGTTTTGGCGGTGGCGCCTGATCCGAAGGCTGCCGCGAAGCGGCTGGAGGAGGAGGTCGTACGCGCCGGGGCTCCCGACAACTACTCTTATGTCATCGTGTTCTTCGGAGGTTCATGATGGATGCGACGGTCGAGAATGAGCCTGTGGAGATGTTCAAACCAGGCGATAGGTTCCGCGGCTACATCGTGGAGCGGCTGCTGGGCAAGGGCGGTCTGGGGTCGGTTTACCTAGTTCGCCACGAGATGCTCGACACGCTGTATGCGCTGAAGGTGCTTGACCCGGCGATGGTGGCGGCGAATCCGGAGTATGTCCGTCGGTTCCTCCGCGAGGCGCGCATCGCCACGCGCATCCGCCACCCGAACCTGGTTGCGGTGCACGACTGCGGGCTGGACGAGGCGCGGAATGCGTATTACCTGGTCATGGACTACGTGACCGGCGGTGATCTTCGGCAGGCGCTCGCCTTCTCCGGGCGGCTCGACTTCGAGCAGGCGATCGGGATCGTCGCGCAGGTGGCGCGTGCGCTGGAGGCGGCGCAGAAGTACCAGGTTGTCCACCGCGACATCAAGCCCGAGAACATCATGATCCAGCCGGACGGTGTGGTCAAGTTTGTGGACCTCGGCATCGCCAAGGCGACCGATCTCGGCGAGTCGCTACACACCACCACCGGACAAGGCGAACAACACGCTCTCGTTCGAGACCGACGACGTCGAGATTCGTGACTTCGCCACTCGCCTCAAGCGCCGCCGCTTCATTCGTCGCGCTCCATTGCGGCGGCAATTGCGTTGCTTGCGGCGGCGTTGCTTGCGGCCGTCCTCTACTGGCGGTAGCGCAGCCAAACGTCGGCCAAACGCCCGCAAAAAATTTTTTAAAATACCCCCTTGCGCGATGAGCACAAATTATGATATACTATCCTCTCGTTCGCCCGAAAAGGGCGGGCGTCGCTCTTTGACATCCGGTGATTGAGAGAACAGTGAATGTTTG
>CACYCW010000115.1 GCA_902773015.1 uncultured bacterium | reverse complement strand
TGCGCAGAAAAAGCTGCGGCAGGTAGGCATGGCAGCTGCCGTCGTCGGTTCGTCCGTAACCAAGCGCCAGCTCTCCCCCGTCCACGCAAATCCAATCGTCGTGTCCTTCAAGCCGTTGCGCCAACCGGAAATGCGCAATCCGTCTATCTTGTTGAACCCCAGGCACTTGCCTTCCTTGTTGAAGTCGTCTTTTGACATCCTGATACGGCACCACTCGCACTCCTTCTTCGGCGCGAACGGCCATGTAGCGTACCACCCGCCTCCGGAGCGAAGATAGAATCTAAGTTGCGAGAACTGCGAAATGTCTCCGCACCAGAAGTCGAACTCAATCCCGGCATGGTCGGTGAGGTCGATCGTGCAGTCTATGTCCCATGATGCGCGGACAATCGGATTGTCCTTGAATCTGACCGGCAGCTCCACCGCTCCTGCGCATCGCCATACTGCAGGTGCATTGCCTTCCATCGGCGAGACATGGCCTCGCAACGCCGCGGCATTTGCAGTTCGCTTCGACCACTCCGGCACAATCGGCACAGTCAGATCGTTGCCGCCGAGAGGAGGTGGAGGCGTGGCGAATTCCGCCGACGCTGCCGCGGCGAGATGACAAATGGACAAAAATACGAAATGGAATCTACACTTCATCGCTCCGCCCTGATCAACTTCAGCCGCGCGAGGGCGACCTGCACGGCGCAGGGTTCTTCGCGGCCGGACCAGTCCTGAGAGGATGCCCACTCCTCCGCGGCGAAGAGGTTGACGGCCGCATCTTCATAGGAGACGCCGCCAAGTTCGACCAACAGGCGTATGCCGCGGTCGATGAGTTTCTTGTTCGAGACCGACACCCAGCTCATCCAGTTGCCCGCCACACGGTGCATCGCCGCCATCGTGCCCGTCGAGAGGCAGTTGAACGCGAGCTTCACCACGAGGTGTTTCCAGATTTCAAGCGGCGAATCGGCAATCGGCGCGGCGATGAGAATCTGGGACGGATGGGACGATTGGGACGATTGGGACGCGCCGATGTGGAGGTTGACGCGCTCGGGCCAGGCGGCGGCGAGACGCTCGGCGGCGACGAAGAACTCGGGCGACGTGTCACCCACCGAGACCGTGACCGCTGCGGCGCGGGCGTAGCCGTCGATGCGCTCGGGCGACGGCTCGTTGCCGATCCGGTAGGTGATCAGATCGGAATACTTGATGAGCGGCGGATGGTTGATGAACGCCTGCGGCATACCAAGCGAGCGGGCGTCGTCCGCCGTGAACTCGAGGCAGCGCGGACGGCGGCGCATCATCTCGCTCCAGCACGCCTCGGTCGGATGCAGCGGATTCTTCACGAACGCCCAGCTCTGCGCGAGATGGCGGTCGCGGCTCGACCGAAGCGGCGGCAGCATGAACGTCGGCGAGCGCTCGGTGTTGTCCGTGAAGAGGTCGAGCATGCCCTTGTCGGCAAGGTAGGTGATGCGCCCGCCCGCCTCGTAGACGCCCTTCTCGAATTCGATGGCCTTCACGAGCCCAGCGCGCCCGCCAGGCGACTCGAGCCCGGCGAGCAGGTTCTCGAAGGCGAGTGTGTAATCCTTGGCCGTCTCCTTCGCGAATCGCGGCATCAGCCGGCAGAGCGCGGCCTCCAACGCGCACGAGCCCAGCAGCTGCTCGCTCGTCGTCGCCTGCATGCGCGTCGAACCGGCGAGGGACATCGACCCGCAGTAGAGGTCGATCACCGTCACCTTCGGATTGTCGATCGCCTCGCGGCAGCGATCGAGGTAGCCGCGCAGGATGTCCGCCGGATTGTTGAAGACGAGGAAGCAGCGCGCCCCGTGTTCCGCCGCGTACTTGAGCGTGCCCAGCACGGACGAGGTCTCACCGCCCTCGGTGATGGCGATGAAGGTGTCGCCCTCGCCCACATCCAACGCGGCAGCCTGACGGCGCCCGCCCTCGGCGTAGTCCTCGAAGAACTCGACGGACCGGATGAGCGCGAAGTCGCCGCCGGTCATGATGGACGCGATGCGATCGGCGTACTTGAGTTCGTCTGCCGAAAGCTCGGCCGCGCGGCGGTGGAAGAAGTCGCGCCAGATCGACTCCAGGAGTATCGACAGCCGACCCGTCGCCCCGCATCCGGAGAAGATGATGCGCCCCTTCGGACCCGACACCGTCTCGACCATGGACGCCACGAGCCTCTCAAACCTCTTGCCGGCGAACACGTGGCGCATCGTGATGGGTATCTGCCGGTCGCCGCGCTGGAGACACTGGACGCCAGCGAGCGTCGAGCGCGCGAAGTCCTCCTCCAGCGTCGCCGTGATCGGGTTGGACTGCTCCGTCGGCAGGAAGCCGAGGTGGAACTGCTTTTCGTTGTCGATGAAGTCGCAGGCCCTCGCCTTCGCGCTCTCGGTGATTTCGTAGTCGTGGCTCATTCTGTGCAAACCATTCTCAATTTGTCGCCATGTATTATAACATTTGAGGTTGAATCATATCGGCAAAATTATCGTATTATTTCAGCAACGATTGTGCTATAATTTCCGTCATGATCAAACCCGTCTTCAAAGTGCTCGCCGCGCTCGACCTTTCGACCGAGGCCGGACGCCGCAAACTCGGCGGAATCTACCGATTTCTCGGCGAAGGTCACGACTGGGATCTCGAACTCATACGCTCGCAAAAGGAATTCACGGGAGCGAAGCTGTGTACCGCCGCGAAATCGGGTGTGCAAGGCCTGCTCATCGCCGTTCCGGAAACCGCCGCGCAGCGGGCGCTGCACGCGAAACTGGCGATTCCGACGGCGTTCATCGACTTCCCCGATGCGTCGACGCTGAAAAGCTTTCCACTCTGCGTGTTCATCAACGAAGACAACCACGCCATCGGGAGCACCGCCGCCCAGCATCTGCTCGCGCAAGGAACGACGAACGGATTCGGCTACGCCGCCGCATCCGATTCGCGCCCGTGGAATCAAGGACGCCACGAGGGCTTCGCCGCGCAGCTGGCCCGCAACGGGCGGCCCTGTGATGTCTTCGAGCGGACGGAAACGCGTCCGCGCGGCGAACTCGTCGCGTGGCTGAAGGCGCTCCCCAAACCGGCGGGCGTGATGACGGCGTTCGACGATGTCGCCCGTCGCATCCTCGCCGCCTGTGCCGACGCAGGGCTGCGTGTGCCGCAGGACGTTTCTGTAATCGGCGTCGGCAACGACGAGGTCGTCTGCGACCACGTCCGCCCGACCCTGACGAGCGTAGTACCAGACTTTGAGGAGGAAGGCTACCGGGCCGCGCGGGAACTGCAGGCGATGATGCTCCGTCCGCGCGTTCCTTCCAAGCGCGAATTCCTCTGCCCGATCAAGGACGTAGCCGAACGCGGTTCCACTCTTCACACGCCCAACGCCGGCCTTCTCGTTCAGCGGGCAATGGATTTCATCGAGAAGAACGCGCTCAAGAACATCACGGCAGCCGACGTCGCAGCCCATTTGCACGTATCACGCCGCCTCGCCGACTTGCGCTTCCGCGAGGTGCGAAAGACCTCAATGCTCGCCACCATCCTCGACATCCGCCTTGGCGAAGTGAAGCGCCTCCTGGCCGAAACAGATCTTCCGGTCGCCGAAATCGCCGAACGCTGCGGCTGCAACCCCGCCTCGCTCAAGAATCTCTTCCGGCGCCACTTCGGCGTCTCCATGCGGGAATGGCGAAAGGCGAATACCCTTACTCGATTTCAACGGTACAGCCTTCGGGCGGAACCGCGCCAAGACCGACGGTGAACACCTTGGCCGCGTCATCCCAGTGGCCCGCGAACGACTTGCCGTTGCACTTGACCGACGACGGCTGGACGTCGACATGAAAGGCGACCGAATAGTCCGGCTTGCCCGGCGTCACGAACGTCCCCGTCGCCGTGCCGTGCCGCGCCCCGATGGTGAACGTAGCGGCCTTGCCGTCAAGGCTCACCGAAAGCGGGATCTCCGCAAAGTGTCCGTCCCGGTACTTGAGCGACACGCCGTCGTCCTCGTAGAGCACGGCCATGCCCTCCGCCGTCGGCCAGACCTCAAATACGATCTCGTTTGACCAGCCGCCCTTCACGAACGAACGCGCCGGCCAGGTCGGGATGATCGCACCGGCCTTCACGTAGAGCGCACCGCCCCAGTCCTCGCGCACCGGCACGGGCAGCGTCGTCGGACCCTCCACCGTCGCACGGGTGTCCCAGTCGTGCCACTTGCCCGGCGGGATCTCGACCTTCTCGACGAATGACCCGACGAGCAGGCTGTCGCCCAGCAGATAGGTCGTGAGACAGTCGTCGTAGCGCGGGACATCCGGATAGACGAGCGGCAGCGCGCGCATGACGGGCCATCCGGTGCGCGCGGCGATCGCCGCCGCGCCGTAGAGGTAGGGCAGCAGTCGGTAACGCAACTTCGCGTACTTGCGAAAGGCGGCCTGCTGCTCCGGCGGCTCGAACCACACCTGCTTCCAATAGTCCCAGTTGTTCTGCTGGCTCCAGACCTGGAGAAAGCCGAAGTGCAGCGACTTCGGGTCGCTGATCTTCATGTCGCAGCTCTGGTTGGGGTGACCGCTCATGCCCAGGTTGAGAATCGAGGCGCAGGGTCGCGGCCCGCCACCGGTGTCGCCAGCCCACGTGGCGACGAACTGCTGGAGCCCGGCGTAGCCGCTCGCCGAATAGACCATTGCACGACGCGCCGTGTAGTCCTCGTAGCCGCGAGCCATCTGCTTGTCGTAGACGAGCGGGAAGAGGTTGTGGGCCTCCTCGTCGGTCATGCCGTTCGCCCAGGCGCGCTTCGGATGCTCTCCCACCTGGTTGCTGCCGTCGAGCTTGAAGCACTGGGCACCCTGGTCGACGAACTTCTTGAGGTGCTCGAACCACGGGCTCATCCCTTCCGCCACCTCGCGCTCCCGGAACGGCAGCTTCTTCGCGATCTGGTTCAGGTAGCGTACATTCTCGTCCTTCGCGAACTCGGGGTTGCCGATGCGGTCGTCCTCCCACGTCTCGGTGACGTCGCCGGCGATTTCGAGTTTCCGGCCGAGCCGCCGCGCCTCCCCGGCGACGCATTGCTCCTCGTAGCGGAAGAGGTCGTAGTCGCAGCAGAGCCAAAGCGAGAGCTTGAACCCAAGGCGGTCCAGCGCGCCGATGAACGTGTGCGCGCCCTTCGGCCCCCAGTAGGGGAAGCGGAACTTCTCGTTGTTCCACCACTTGCGCGTACTGTAATCGTAGAACTTCGACATCCAACCCGGCTCAAGACCGATGACGTCGCACGGGAAGTCGCGGTCGCGGAACGACAGTGCCTCCTGCATGAGCGCGTAATCGTCGACATTCTGGTTGCAGACGAAGGTGAAGCCGTAGCCGAACGCGGGCAGAAGCGCGGGACGGCCTGAGAGGCGGGTGTAGGTCTCGAGGAGCGCACGGTAGCCGGCGCCGACGAACACGTAGACGTCCAGCTCGCCCTCGGGCACCTCGCAGACCATCGCCTCGGGGTCGCGCACGCCGATGTCGAAGAAGTTACGCCACGTGGTGTTCAGGAGGACCCCCCACCCGTTGCGCGAGATCACCATCGGTATCGGGATGTAGCTCTTGACGTTTCGCACCCAGATCTCATAGCGTCCAGGTCGACGCTGGATGTTCTCGCGACTCGCGTCACCGAGCCCGTAGATGCGCTCGTCCTTCTGCAGCGGAAACGTCACCTCGCATCCCTTCGCCGTGAGCCGCGTGCCGATCACGAGCGCGGCGCGCGAAACGACGGAAGTGAGCTGCACGGTGCCCGCCGCGGCGTCGATCGTGATGGCCGCGGCGGGCGTGACGAAGCCACCCTCCACACGCCATTCCGGCTTCGCCTCGCTCCAGTCACGGCGCAGGATGCCATAGCGGTTGAGTCCGCTCTCGGTCCAGACGCCGTCGCGACTGCGCCGGATGCGAAAGAGATTCGGCGCGAGCGCGTCCACTCGCAGACGAGAACCGTCCGTGAGCGAGGTGATGGTGCTCGTCGCGCCCGGCGCGGCCGCGTCCTTCCAGCGCGTCGCGCCCGTGGCGCCGACGGCGATTCCCAGAATCATCAGGAACGTCAGTTGCTTCATCTTCTTTCCCCTGGATGGGTCACTTGGCCACTGGGGTGATCGTCACGCGGGAGACGAGCGGGCGGACGACGTTGACGCGCTCGATGAGATCCTCGCACTGGGCGGCGATCAACCGACGCTGGGTGCGCAGCTCACGATAGCTCGCCAGCACACGGCGATAGTATTCGAGCTGCGGACTCTTTCTCTTCTCCTGCCCGGCGAACCACGCGTCCAGGCAGGCGTCCGCGGCGGCGAAATCCGCCGGGTCGATCTTCTGTCTGCGCACCAGGCGGTCGATCTGCGGGAGCGTCCGGCGGCGGCTTTCGCATCCCCGCAGCCCGTCGGCGGTCGAGGCGGTCGCCTGCGCCACACGCTGATTCGGCGTATCGAGAATCGCGACATTGACGCCGGCTGCGAACTCGTCGGCCGTGAAGACGCCGACCTCCCTGCCGTCGAAGGCGAGACTGTAGCGCCCGGCGGCAAGACCCCTGACGATGAAGTCCTCGTGATTGAACCGCTCGGTGAGCGGGTAGAGCCTCTCGGCGTCGCGATACTTCTTCGTCACGGGCAGGGGCAGCGCCTTCGGCGCGTAGGTGAAGGCGACGCCGTTCGTCGGATCCCCACTCACGGCCGTGAGCACGACGTTGCGCGAGCCCGGGTCGCCAAGCGCATCGGCGGTGCCGGTCTCGGCATTGATCGAAACGCGCGCGACGAGGGGGCTCTCGCCCATCGCCTCGAGGATGTGCGCGGTCATCAGCAGATGGCCGACGGGAACCGGATGCACGCGGTCGTTGCCGCAAAGCAGCAGCTCGGGATTAGCGCGAAGCGTCTCGGTGAGCGGCGCGTGCAGGTCCACGAGGCCGAGGGAGTGCCGCGCGGCAAGCTCGCGCACGATCGTCGCGCAGGTGGCGAGACCGGGATCGTTGCAGCACACCGCGCACACGGCCTTGGCGTTCTTCGAGTACTGGTCGTAGGGCGTCGGGGTGATGAGGACGCGCTTCACGCCCAGGCGGTCGAGCTTCTCGACGAGATCGCTCTGATTGCGCGTGTAGCGGGCGATCGCGTCCGCACGGCCCTTGGCCTGCAGCGGCGTCGGCTCGGCCGTTTCCCAATAGCCGCGGCCGATGTCGTTCATGCCGAGCATCACGAACACGCGATCGGGACGGTAGGTCTTGAGGTCCCAGCCGATGCGGTCCAGCGCACCGCCGGTGCTGTCCCCGGAGATGCCGACGTTGTAGCAGCGCACGTTCCACCCAGGGTGGCGCAGCGCGACGAAGAGCTGCAGGAAGCTGACGAAGCCGCCACCGTGGGTGATCGAGTCGCCGAGAAACGCAACGCGCTCGTTCGGCGCGAACCGCCCGACAGCGCCGGCGTCGACGGTCTTCATCACGAAGTCGCGCAGGAAGTAGGACGAGGGGGCGACGCCACCGGCATGACTGCCCTCGGTCTCGTGGAACTCGATGTTCGGATGATTCAGCGCACGCAGGGCAGACTCGAGCAGCGCGTTCTCCTCGACGCGGCTCTTGAGCTCGTACTCGCGGCCGCCGGTGAGGAACGCGGCGGGCGGCATCGGGTTCGTCGCAATGTGGTAGATTGGCGCCCAGCGGTCGAACTTCGGCTTGAAGCGCGGGGAGTCGTCCTTCTGGCTGACGGCGCGCACATTGAAGTGGGTGGCCATCTGCCCGGTGAGCGGGGCGATGCCGGCGAGATCGGTCGGCTTGTACCCGTGCGCCGCGAGCCAGCTCGGGTCGAGCCCGATCATCGCGGTCAGGTAGCCGCCACCGGAGACTCCCGAGACGAAGACCTTGCGCGGATCGCCGCCATACTCGGAGACGTGCCGGAGCGTCCACGCGACCGCCGCCGCCGCGTCGCCGACACACTCCTCCGGCGTCGCGTTCGTGAGCAACCGGTACTCGACGGCGACGAACGCGACGGGGTCCTTGCCGCGCCGTTCCTGCGGCCACGGCCCGTTACCGCGATGACCGCGCACGAGGCCTCCGCCATGAATGCTCACGACTGTGGCGAAATTGGTCACGCCGAGCGGATAGCGCAGGTTGAGCCGGCACATCGCACGCGCGTAATCGCCCTTCGCTGCGAGTTCCTCGGCGCTGTAGTAGGGAATGTCCTTCACGTCCGCGAACTCGAGCGCCACGGAGGTGAGCGCCGCGAGCGCGGTGGTGAGCAGGGTTACAACTGTCCTTCTTTTCATGATTCTCTTTCTTTCCTTGTTCTGTTTTCTGAAGCCGATGGGCAAGGTCGCCCAGCACGCAACCGGACGAGTTCGCGCAGGATCTCGACCCGACGCGACTCGATGGGCGTCGGATCGAAGTTGAAGTCCGTCAGCGTGCGGAAGATCGACTGCGGCACCTCCAGGAGCGGGTTCCACGGGTCGAGCGCACGGAGCCGCACCAGGCACTCGTAGTCCTCGATGCCGTCCCGCAGCATCTCCAGGCGGATGGACGAGACGGGACGCTCGAAGCAGCACGGCGCGTCCCTCGCCGGTCGCGGCACGAGCGGGTGCGTCTCGTCGCCGCCGACCGTCGAGAGCGGCGGGTAGAGGAGCCGCCCGTCGCAATTTCCGTAGACGCCATTGCGGGAGTTGTAGCTCATCGCATCGACATAGGGGTTCTGCATCACGCCGCGCGGCAGGCGGTTGGCCGCACCGTTCCAGAGCGTGGTCGTCCAGATGACCACGCCCTTCAGCCCCTTCGCCCAGCTCTGCCACAGCCACAGGCGCAGTTCCACGCCCGGATGGTCGGGGAAGAGCGTCACCCACGGCGCCTTCGGCCCCATCGCCAGGTAGGTCCAGAACTCGTCCCCCGCAGCCACCCGCACCCGCTGCAGGTCGCTCTCCAGCTGCGCCGGCGTGGGACACCAGATGTGCGGGCCCCCGAGCAGTGCCTCCGAGACGGGCGCCGTGATGACAGACTTGAAGCCGGGCGCATAGCGACGCAGCCGGGCGTAGCCGCGCTGCACGATCGGCAGGGCGTCCGGCTTCGGCTCGTCGAAGCAGTAGAAGATCGCCTCTTCGAGAAAACCCTGCTCGCGGAAGTGCTCCTGGGTGCGGCGCAACAGTTTCGCGACCCGCGTCTCGTACTCCGCGTCACCCTCGACGTAGCCGCACAGCCCGGCGGGAACCGTCTCGTGCGCGTTGGCCTTGCCGAGCCCGAAATCGTTGCTGCACAGCGGCGAGTTGAAGCCGGAGACGCGGAACGAGTTGAACCCGTGTTTCGCCTTGACCCGCCGCATCGCGCGGTCGAACGCGGCCGTCTCCAGCACCGGCTCGTCCCCTTCCCAGCGCACGTTCCACTTCGTGTACTGCGTCCAGCGGAATGGCGAGAGATGATTCTCGGCGAGCGCCTCGAGGTAAAGGTCCTCGAGCCGTTCACGATCCTCCTGTGTCCGCGCATGATGATAGCGGTTGACATCGCCGAGGTTCACGTTGAAGAGCGAGCGGATCGTCACCGCATCGGGGAAGTCGAAGTCGAACACCTCGACCGCGAACGGCACGTCCGCGCGAATCGCCTCGCGCCTCGCGCGAGCGGAGACGACGAGTCGCCCGCGATACGTGCCGGCCTCCACGCCCTTCGATGGACGGATCCTCACCCAGAAGGGCTGGGCCTGACCCTTCTCGACGGCGAGCCCCGATGTCTGCGGCGGTAGGGGATCCGCCATCGGTCCGGTCATCCCGAGGCTGTCCGTCGGTGTCGCGATCTGGATGTAGCCGACCCGCCATACGGTCGCGTTCAGTTCCGTCGGCAACCCCTCGACCGCCACGGAAACATCTTCGATGGGCGCAGTCGGCGACAGCACGAGCTGCGTTGCCTCAGCCTCGTTGCGCGCCGCGGCAAGCGACACCCCCTGCACGTGAGCCCGCGGGAGCGGCGGCGCCGACCGCGGCACCTTCCACCCGCTCGAGACCGTCCAGAGCCCAAGGCGCGAATCAGACGCGGCCAGTCGCGCCCCCATCTCACGATACTGCCACGGCACGGCGGCGGCGAACGGCTCGCTCGATCCGTCCGCCGCGATGAACCGCGTGGCACCCTCCGCATAGGCCGGCTCGCCCGTCACACGTCCATCGAAGTCGACGGACGTGAGCAGGGCGCGCGTCTTCCTCCCGCCATCGCCGCGCAGGCGGATCCACACCGCCTCGGCCGGCAACAGCGCCATCGGCAGCGAGGCCCTGAAGTCGTTCGTGAAGGCCGCCCCCATCGGCGACCAACGCATCCCGTCCGCGGAGACGTCCACCTCGAAGAGACCGTCGTACCAGCGACGGCAGGAGAGGTGGATTTCCCCCGCCGTCACCTGCCGCCCCTCGAGGCCAAAGCGCCACACGAGCCACGAATCCCCGGTCAGCGTCCACCGATCCGTGTTCCAACTGGAGTGCCGAACCTCCACCAGCGGACGCGACACGCCCTCGGCGCCGACGCCCGACACCTGCGACGAGACGTAGCGATTCCCGAGCAGCTTCTCACCAAGTCCCAGCTCCGAGGTGCCCGAGCGCGCCCAACGGGGCCACACGCGCTCGACACGCGCCCAGCGCGTGGGAATCGGACCGGACGTCCTCCACTCGCGAAACCTCGGCTCCGGGGTTACCTCCGCATCGGAATCAGTCGCGCGAAAGACCAGTTCGCGCCGCTCCCATCCGGACGTGATGTCCAGCAACAGGGTCGATGAGCCCGACGCGAGCCCGGCATCCAGTCCGCGGCCCGACACGCTCGCGGGACGGTTCATCTCGAACGTCAGCCGATGGCACGGTGTCGCCGTGATCGCGGCGAGAAGCGCAAGCGAAGGCAGACCCAACGACAGCATCACAGTCAGCGTCGAACCATCTTGTTCATTCCATCAGCCTCCAGTGCCTGAAGTAGTCGATGGAATAGGTCTGGGGCAGGTCGGCCGCAGCCGGCTCGCCCACCCAGGTGTACATGATCTCGCAATCAAAGGTGACGTGCAGGGGACGATGGAAGAAGTCGTTCGGACGCGAGAACATCTCCACGCCGTCCGCATACCATTTCATCTCCTTCTCCGTCCAGAGGAACCCGTAGACGTGGTAGCCATCCCAGAAGTCGAAGTCGACCTTGCCGTGCGCCGCCTTCCGCTCCAGCTTCTCGACGCTACCGAACACGCGCCCCTCGAGATAGGGGGTGCCGAGGCGGTGGACGGTGGTGTAATAGATGCGATCGCAATCGCAGTCGACCGTACCCCTCTTGCCGAAGACCTCAAAGATGTCGATCTCCTCCGAGAAGTCGCCCGGCCGGTACTTCCTATTCGGCTGGTCGGATAGCGGATCGTACAGCCAGAAGGCGTTGCAGACCGCCGCCTTCATCGACTTGGCGCGGCACTCGTAGTATCCGTAGCCCGTCTTGCGCAGCGCCTTGCAGATCGCCGTCGCGTACGTGTCGAAGCCGCGCTTCAGGTTCTCGACCGTCTTCTCGTCCGACCGCATCAGCCGCGCGGTCAGCTGAAGCTTCCCGTCCGCCACCTGCACGTTGTCCCGCGCGAAGAGGAAGCCGGCGCGACGCCCTTGGAAGGACTCCACCCAGTCCTCCCAGCGGGACTCGTCAAGGCATTCGCCATTGAACTCGTCGCTCGCATTGGCGTCAAAGACGAAATTCGTGCCGAGCGGGCAGGCGGGAGCGGGCGGCAGGGCGCCCCCCAGGACGGGTAACCGTCCTGCCAGGGCAACGCAGACGACGAGCAGTTTTCGCACAGGCTCTCCTCACGGCTTTTGACCTTGACAGTATAGCAAATCCACCGTCCAAATTCAACCCGACGAGAGGGCAACCCGAGCGGACGGTCGGAATCAACTTCCGCCGCGGCGCCTACCAGTGCGCCAAGGCCTTCTCCGCGGTGCCGGAGAAGGCCTTGGGGCTGTGACGCCCCGTCAGACGCCGGAGTAGCAGACGAAGCCGCCGTCGACCGGCAGGGTGACGCCTGTGATGAAGCTCGCCTCGTCCGAGAGGAGGAAGCGCGCCGCGCCATGAAGGTCGCTCGGCTGGCCGAACTTGCGCATCGGCGTCTTCGCAATCACCTTGTTGCCGCGGGCGGTCAGCGTCTTGCCGTCCTTCTCGAGCATGAGGAAGCGGTTCTGGTTGGTGATGAAGAAGCCCGGCGCGAGCGCGTTCACGCGAATGCCCATCGGCGCCAGGTGCGTCGCGAGGAAGCGCGTGAAGTTCATGATGCCCGCCTTCGCCGCGCCGTACGCCGCGACCTTCGTGAGCGGCTGGTACGCCGCCATCGAGCAGAAGTTCAAAACCGCCCCGCCCTTCTTCAGCATCTCCTTGCAGAACACCTGGCAGGGCAGGATCGTCCCGACGAGATTGAGCTTGTTCACGAACTCGAATCCCTCGGCCGTGAGACCGAAGAACGTGTCCTCGAGCGGAGTCCCCTTAGTCATCTGCTCGGCCGGCGTCGTGCCCTTCGGGTGGTTGCCGCCGGCGCCGTTGATGAGGATGTCGATCTTCTTCCATTTCTTCAGGATCACCTTCTTCGCCGCCTCCAGCGAATCCTTGTCGAGCACGTTCGCCTCGACGGCAATGCACTCCTTGAGGCCCTTCTTCGCGAGCGAGGCGACGAACTTGTCGGCCACGTCCTTGCGCAGGTCGAGTACCGCAACCTTCGCCCCGTGGCGAAGCAGGTCTTCAGTCATCGACGAGCACAGCACGCCAGCCGCGCCAGTGCACACGATGACCTTTCCTTCGACTCCCTTGTCCTTGACTGCCTTCATTCCGGATCTCTCCTTTTCCTTTTGTGTTTCAGTGTTCGATCCGGCGGCGCATGGCGACCTCCGGACACGTGTATGGATTCATGTGCTTGGTGCAGTTGATGCACCCGGTGTATAGCTTGTGCATTATCTCGGTCTTCGGAAACTCCACGAAGTCCAACTTGCGGAAGAACCCCGGCGCAAACGTGAGCACCATTACCTCGCGCGGACGGAACCTGCGCACTCCCGCCACGACTGCCTCGACGAGCCTCCGCCCGACGCCGCGCATGCGGAAGCACGACTCCACCGCCACCGACACTATCTCGACCGTCGCGGCCTCGGCGTCGCCTATCTCCGGATGTATCTGGTACGACTCACAGCCGACGGCCTCGTCGCCGCACTCGGCCACGACGAAACGGTCGATCGACTCGACTATGCTGCCGAGCGAGCGCGGCACCAGCTCGTCGGCATGGCGGCCCACGAGCGCGTAGATCGTCTCCGCGTCCCTCAACGTCGCCGGCCGCACCACTATGGAATCACTCTCCATACGGCGTATTATACCAAAATCCGCCGCGCTCGCTCCGGGAGACTTTACAAATACTTCCTTGCCGTTTCTTTTCCATTGCCGGCAGTTCTTTCTCCCTTCCTCGTCCGACGGACATTGCACACATCCTCGGAATCGCCTCGCCTACGCCATGACGCCGCCGCAAAGCACGGCGTCGCCGTCGTAAAACACGGCGGACTGTCCTGGCGCGACGCCGACGAGTCCCTCTGCGCGGCGGCAGACTCCGCCGCCCGCGCCGTCCGGCTCGAACGTCGCGCCTCCAAGAGGCTCGCCGGTCGAC
>CACYCW010000114.1 GCA_902773015.1 uncultured bacterium | reverse complement strand
TCGCCGTATGGGCGCTGCATCGACGGATTCTCGAGACGCCATTTCGCCGTCTTGCCGCCCTTGACGTCGTACATCTCGATCTTTCGGGCGAGCTGCTCTTCCGTCGGCCAGAAGCCGGTTGAGGACATTCCCAGCGGATCTAACACCGTCTCCTTCAGATAGCATTCCCAGCGTTTGCCGGTCACCATTTCGACGATCGCCGCGCCGATGTCGATGCCGACGTTGGAATACTTGACGTCCGTTCCCGGCTCGAAGAGGATCGGCGCCGCAGCGGCGGTCGCCGCCACCGAACGAAGCGGCATCCGCCGCGACCAGCCGCCCATCGCCTGGTAGTTCGCCAACTCGAACGGGAACCCGCCCGTGTGGTTGAGGCACATGCGCACCGTGAGCGTGTTCTGCGCCTTCTTCAGCGTGATGGTGCCATTCGTCTCGGACGCCTTCACCCAGAGCGTTGCAAACTCGGGCAGGTACTTCGAGACCGGATCGTTGAGCGTAATTTTGCCTTCCTCGACGAGCCGCGCGATCGTCACGCCGCAGAAGCCCTTCGTCTGGGAGCACTGCATGTAGGCGTCGTCAAGCGTGATCGGACGCTTCTTGTCCGCATCAGCGTAGCCGATGCAGCACGTCTCCTGTCGGTCGCCCTTGCAGAAGACGCTGATCGCGCCGGGCAGCTCGCCGGAGTCGACGTACTTCTGGAGCGCTTCGCGCGCGAAGGTGGTGCCCGAGTCAATCGGGCCGTTGCAGGTGCAGCAGCCCGCGAGCAGCGCACAGCCAACGAGGGAGAAGATAAGTTTGATTTTCATCTCTGGTTTTCCTTTCTTTTTCGATTGCTGTCGAATCAATGGCTATCGGCTACCGCCGACGACCAGTCCCTCGGTCTCGGCGGCGCCGATGGCGAGGTTCATGTTCTGGATGGCCGCGCCCGAGGCGCCCTTGCCGAGATTGTCGAAGCGCGAGACGAGCAACAGCCGCTCGTCGTTGCCGTAGACCGAGACCTCGAGATCATCGCGTCCGGAGAGACCGGCCGAGGAGAGGAACCCGCCCTCGGCGGCGGCCGGGTCGTCGACGGCCCGCACGAGCCCGCCCTTTCCATAGTAGTCGCGATAGACCTGACGCAGGTCGTCAAGCGTCGCCGCGCGCGCCAGCTGCTCGCGAAAAAGCGGCACCGTCACCTCCATGCCGCTCAAGTGCGGCACGACGATCGGCGAAAAGCACGGCGCCTGCACGAGCCCGCAGATCGCCGCCATCTCCGGCAGGTGCTTGTGGGCCTGCCCGAGCGCGTACTGCCGCCCGCCGTGGAGCAGCACCGACTCATCGACCGCCGTCGACGGTTGTCGATCGCCGTCAGCCGCGCCATTCGAACGGTATCCCTCGTGGTACGCCGCGATCATCTTCTTGCCGCCGCCCGAGTAGCCAGTGAGAGAGAAGGCCGTGAGGCGCGCGTCGGCCGCGAGAAACCCGCGGCGGACAAGCGGCTCGACGAGCGCGATGAAGCCGCTCGCGTGGCAGCCGGGGTTGGCGATGCGGCGGGCGGACGCGAGACGCCCCCGCCGCCCCTCGAGTTCGGGGAAGCCGTATTCCCAACCCGCGGCGACACGGTGTGCCGTCGAGGTGTCGATGATCACCGTCGACGGGTTCTCGACGAGCGCCACGGCCTCGATTGCCGCCGCATCGGGCAGGCAGAGGAATGCGACATCCGCCGCGTTCAGCACGTCGCGCCGCGCCGAGACATCCTTCCGGGTCTCCTCCGTCAGAATGACGAGCTCCAAATCGCGGCGATCCGCGAGTCGTTCGCGAATCCGAAGCCCAGTCGTCCCGGCTGAACCGTCAATGAAGACGCGCTTCACCGCTCATTCCCACTCGATCGTGGCGGGCGGCTTCGGCGTGATGTCCCAGACGACGCGGTTGACGCCCTTGACAGTGGTCGCGATCTTCTCCGCAACGGCGGTCACGAACTTGAACGGCAGCTCCACGACGCCCGCCTTCACGAACTGCGACGTCGCGATCGCCCGAAGCGCGATCACGTAGCCGAACGTGCGTGCGCCATTCTTCACGCCGACGGACTTGACGTTAGTCATGATCGCGAAGAACTGCTGGGCCTTGCGGTCAAGCTTCGCCTTCGCCATCTCGCTGCGGAAGACGAAATCGGCCTGCCGCAGGATGTCGAGCTTCTCCTTCGTGAGCTCGCCGAGGCATCGGACCGCGAGTCCGGGGCCGGGGAACGGCTGGCGCATCACCATCGGTTCGGGAATGCCGAGGAGCTTGCCCACCTTGCGCACCTCGTCCTTGTAGAGGTACTTCACGGGCTCGACGAGACCCTCAAAGCCGATGTTCTTAGGCAGACCCCCGACGTTGTGGTGGGCCTTCACGGCCTTGTTCCCGCCGACGCCAGACTCAATGATGTCGGGATAGATCGTGCCCTGGCCGAGGAACTCGATCCGCCCGAGCTTCTTCGCCTCCTCCTCGAAGACGCTGATGAACTCGCCGCCGATGCACTTGCGCTTGAGCTCGGGATCGGTAATGCCCTTAGCCTTGCTGAGGAAACGCGCCTCGGCGTCGACCTGGATGAGGTTGATGCCGAACTGGCCCTTGAAGACCCGCTTCACCTCCTTCGCCTCATCAAGGCGCATGCATCCGTGGTCGACGAAGACGCATGTGAGCTGCTTGCCGATCGCCTTATGGAGGAGCACCGCGCAGACGCTGGAGTCCACACCGCCGCTCATCGCGAGCAGCACCTTCTTGTCGCCGACCTGGGCCCTGATCGCCTTGATCTCGTTCATGATGTAGGTCCTGGCGTTGAAGACCTTGCCGACCTTCGCCAGCCTCTCCCTCTCTGCTTGATTCATCTGATTGATCACCTTTCTTTCCTGAAGATCCCGTCAACCGCCGGTCATCAGGGCGCGTGCTTGAGCGCGTCCTCGAGCGTCTGCTTGACCTCCGGCGAGTCCGGAAGGAACTTGATCGCCTTGCGCGCGTACTCCTCGGCCTCCTTGTACTTGTGGAGCTTGCGGTTGATGATGGAGAGGTTGTTCAGCACGGCCGGCTCCTCCGGACGCCGCTTCAGGCACTTGCTGAGGTAGAACTCGGCGTCCTTGAGTCGATTTCCCAGCAATGCCGACATGCCCATGCCGAAGTTCGCCTCCGGATCGTCAGGATCATTGCGAAGCACCGCCGAGGCGTAACGCGTCGCCTCGGAGAAATTCGCACGCTTGAGGGCGATCTCGAGGCCTTCCTTCGGCGTGAGCTGCATGAACGTGCGCATGCGCTCGTACTCGAACGCCGAGAGCATGCGCTTGAGCGCACGGTTGGTGAGATCGAGGTCGTTGGCGAGCTGCTCGTCCTTGCGAAGGCGCGCAAAGCGCGAGAGGCGCCACGAGACGGCGGAGAACGCGCTCGCGAGCGCCGGGGTCGGGTCGGACTTGTCGATGCCGGGCGAGACCGCGAGAATGCGCTTGGCGATCTCCTCCGACCGCTTGATGCCCTTCTCCACGCTGGCCGAATCCGTCCACTTCGTGCGCGCGACCATGCCGGACGCCTTCGGCAGCGTCTTCTGCTGACGCTTCCAGAACTCGAAGCCGAGCTGGAGCGCCGCAACATCCATGCCATTCGTCTTCTCGCCCGCCCAGACGCGCAACAGCGTCGGGATGCCGGTCTCTGCGGACTTAACGTCCTCGGAGTCGGGATCGAAGCCGCGCTTGCAGAGCGAAATCTCCCACGCGCTCGCGCCGGACATCATGTTGAGCGGCAGGAGCTTCTTGCCGCGCTTCGCCGCCGCGATCTCGAGCGCCGGATCGAGTCGTCCGTCGGTGAATATCCATCTGGCGTCCTCGCACTCATCGACGATCTCATCGACCGCATCATCGACAATGCGCTGCATCTCGGTCTCCACTGATTTCGGCACCGAGACAAGCGCCATTCCCAGCACACCGACGGCGATAATCGGCACGAGCCAGCGCAGGAGTATGCCCGGGCGCGGCACCTCATCCTCATCTGCGAGATAGGTGCGCTGGCACTCGAAGGCGAACGAGGCGGCGAACACCGCCACCGTCACGACCGCGCAGGTGACGAAGAAGACGAGCAGGAACCCGCTTCGCACCTGCACAATGTCCTTCGCGAAAAGCCAGAACCGCGTCGCCTGCAGAACGCCCGTCTGCATCAGCGCGATCACGCCCACGAAGAAGAGCAGGGCGCCGGGACCGAACGGCATCGGCCGATCGTCGCGCGTGGTGACCGGCATCAGTCGCAGCGCCACCACGAGCGGCACCACGCAGAAGCCGAGGCCCAGCACCCACGCTATGAGCGAAGCCGCCCCCGTCAGCACCCGCCAGTAGCTCGCGCCGTAGAAGAAATAGACGTGACCCGGATTCCAGCCGTTCGCGGAAATTCCACCCAGCGCCGCGAAGCACATCACGTTGATCCAGGCGCCGAGCGCGACGCCACCGAGAAAGAGGAAGAACATCCGCCACTTCGGCAGCTCCGATGGCTCCGCGAACTTCTCCGGCTTCGGGAAGAGTCCGTCCACCACGCAGTACCAGACGGTCACGTAGAACCCGACGAACACGACCGGGAGGATGAAGGCGAACGGCGTCTCCGCCGCCATCAGCCCCATCAGCGCCATCGCAGGGAAAAGCCGCCAGCGCCCCCCGGCCGTGAACCACCGGAGCGAGAGGTAGATGATGCCCAGGAACATGAGCAGGCGAAGTTCGTCCGGCGAGAACACCCGCGCGATGCTCCAGAGCGGATCGCACAACGCGAACAGCAGCGCCGCGACGAACGCGAAGAACGGCGCGATGCGGTCGCTCCAGACCTCGAACGGATGCGCCGTTCGGATGAGCAGGGACAGCACGAGCCGCGTGATGAGACAGACGAGCATCGTGCACACGCCGGCGACCGCGGCCCCGACGAACGTGAGGGCATGCAACGCCACGGTCGTGCCGAAGAGTTTGAACATCCAGCCCGTGAGGATGCGCCAGTATCCGGGGAATATCTCCTGGGGCGGCCGTAGGCCCGCCACGACGGTCACCTCGCTCCAGAGCGACGGGTCAAGCCCCGGCACACCGAAAATGAGAATCGCGAAGAAGGCGACCAGACCGGCCACCAGCGCAGCCAGCACATTGCGCGCCCCAAGCTGCCCGCTGTCGTTCATCATGTCTCGCATCGTCCCCTCCTCCGTATCTGTAGATTTACCGTTTACTTGGATATTCTACTAAAATCTCCGCCCAATGACAAGTGCAAACGCCTTTTCACCTCAAATCAGTCAGGTCGTGTAATCCGCATTGATGTGCACGTAGTCGAGCGAGAGGTCGCAAGTGTAGATCGTGCTCTCGGCCGCGCCGAGGTGCAGGTCGACGACAACCTCGAAGGCACGACGCCGAAGAACACGCGCAAGCCGGCCGAGTTGCGCGGCATCCGCCACCTCGCCGCGGCGGAACGCCCAGATGCCGTCGTAGAAGACCTCCGCCTTCATGTCAACGACATCCGCTCCCGAATAGCCGACCGCCGCGAGAACGCGCCCCCAGTTTGGGTCGCGCCCGAACCAGCTCGTCTTCGCGAGCGGGGACTTCGCGATCGCCCGCGCCGCCCGCTCTGCGTCCTTTGCCGTGCGCGCCCCGCGCACGGTGACCGTCACGAACTTCGTCGCGCCCTCGCCATCCGTCGCCATCTGCCGCGTCAGCGACACGCAGACCGCCATGAGCGCCTCGAGAAAGGCGTCGAAATCCGCTCCCGCGCGCGTGATCTCGCAGTTCCCCGCCGCGCCGCTCGCCAGGAGGAAGACAGAATCGTTCGTCGACTCGTCGCCGTCGACCACAAGCCGATTGAAGCTGCGCGCGATCGCGAGGCCCAGCGCCCGCCGCAGCATCGCCGGGGAGACCGCGGCGTCCGTCGTGATGAAGCCGAGCATTGTCGCCATGTTGGGCTCGATCATACCCGAGCCCTTCGCCATGCCGCCCACCGTCACCTGGCGGCCGCCGACTGTCGCGGTCGCGGCCGCCTCCTTCGGACACGTATCTGTCGTCATCACCGCCTTCTCCGCGGCGAGACCGTGCGCCGCCGTACGCCCGAGCCGCCGTGTCGCCGCGCGCATCCCTGCGAGCAGCCGGTCCATCGGCAGCGGACGCCCGATGACGCCCGTCGACGCGACGAGCACGTGGCGCGGATCAAGCCCCAGTTCTCCCGCCGTCGTCAGCGCCGCGAGACGCGCGTCGCGCAGCCCCCGCTCGCCCGTGCAGGCGTTCGCGCACCCGGAATTGGCGAGAATCGCCTGCACCCGACCGCCCGCGACGATCTCGCGGTCGTAGATGACAGGCGCCGCCGCGACCTTGTTCGTCGTGAAGACGGCTGCGGCCGCGCAAGGAGCGTCCGCCACCACGAGCGCCACGTCGTTGCGCCCCTTGTACTTGATCTCCGCCGCGACGCCGGCCGCGCGGAACCCGCGGGCGGCGCAAACGCCGCCCTTAACGATCCGTAAGTCTGACATATTTCTTGGGATGAAAGATCGGCTTGTAGGCGGGGCGGATGATCGGTCCCGCGTTTACGAGCTCCTCCATGCGGTGCGCGCACCAGCTGACGCATCGCGCGATCGCGAAGAGCGGCGTGTAGAGGTCCTTAGGGACGCCGAGCATCTTGTAGACGAAGCCGGAGTAGAGGTCGACGTTCGCGCAGATGTCCGCTGCGGACTTGTGCCGCGCGCGAATCACCTCCGGACCGCGCTCCTCGATCGTCTCGAAGAGCCGCATCTCCGCCTCGCGCCCCTTCTCCCGCGCCAGCGCCTCCGCCTTCGCCCTCAACATCTGGGCGCGCGGGTCGGAGATCGTGTAGACGGCGTGCCCGAGGCCGTAGATGAGCCCCGTGCCGTCCCCCGCCTTGCGATCCGCGATGAGCTCGAGGTAACGGACGACATCGGAAGCCTTCCGCCAGTCCTTGACGTTCGCCTGGATCTCCTCCATCTGCCGCATCACGCGCAGATTCGCCCCGCCGTGACGAGAACCCTTGAGAGAGAGGATCGAGGCCGCCACCGACGAGTAGATGTCGGAGTTCGCCGAGGTCACGACATGCGTCGTGAACGACGAGTTGTTGCCGCCGCCATGCTCGGCGTGCAGGATGAGCGCGAGATCGAGCGTCTCCGCCTCAAGCCGCGTGTATCGGCCGTCCTCGCGGGTGAGCATGAGGATGTTCTCGGCCGTCGACTTGCGCGGATCGGGATTGCGGATCATCAGCGACGCGCCGTTGTGGTAGTGTGCCTTCGCCTGGTAGGCGTAGGCGGCGATCGTCGGAATGGACCCAATGAGGTCGATCGACTGCTCGAGGCACTTTTCGAGGGAAAGGTCGTCCGGGGTGCCCTCTGGGTCAAAGGCGTAGGCGAAGAGTACCGCGCGCGCGAGGGCGTTCATTATGTCCCGGGACGGATTGCGCATGATCGCGTTCTCCTTGAACCCGTCCGAGAGCCGCCGATAGCTGCCGACCTTGTTCTTCCAGTCGACGAGCTGGCGGGCGGTCGGGAGCTCGCCGAAGAGAAGAAGGTAAGCCGTCTCCTCGTAGCCGAAGCGATGCTCACGACGGTCGGCGTCGACGATGTCCTTCACATTGATGCCGCGGTAGTAGAGCTCGCCGGGAATCGGCTGCTTCTCGCCCTCGTTCATCACATAGCCGTGCACGTTGCCGATTGTGGTGAGCCCCACCAGCACACCGGTGCCGTTGTCGTTGCGAAGACCGCGCTTGACCCCGTACTTGCGGTACAGGGCCGGGTCGATCCAATCGACCTGCCTGACCTTTCGGGCCTGGGTCTTGAGCCATTTCTTGTCTACCATCTGTCCTTATCTCCGCATTAAAAGATAGATTATACCAAAAATACGCAGCCGATTGCAATTACACGCGCCAGTAGGCGAGGTACTCAACGTTGCCCATCTCGCGGCCGAGGATGGGAGACTCGCGAAGCCCCAGAAGCGTCAGCGAGAGTTCCTCAGCGGCGAAGCGGACGATCTCGTCACGTGCGGCAAGGCGCAGGTGCTCGTCGCGGACGAGACCTCCCGGCGCATTGCCCTTGCCGACCTCGAACTGCGGCTTGATAAGCGCGACGATGCGTCCGCCCGGCGCCAGCACCCGGACAATGGGCGGCAGGATGAGCCGCAGAGAGATGAACGAGACGTCCGTCACGGCGAGCGAGGGCACGCGAGGCAGGTCGGTGGGGTTAAGGTAGCGGGCGTTGAAATTCTCCTTCACCCAGACACGGGGATCCGTGCGCAGGCGGTAGGCCAGCTGGTTGGTACCAACGTCGACCGCCATCACGAACGCCGCACCATGCTGCAGAAGGCAGTCCGTGAAGCCGCCGGTCGAGGAGCCGACGTCAAGGCAGTCGAGCCCTTCGGCGACGAGACGGTCGGGGGCGTCCGGCGCACCCCACGCGGCAAACGCGCCTTCGAGCTTCTCGCCGCCGCGGGAGACGAACCGCGGCGGCGACTCGACCTCGATCGCGGCGGAATCGTCGATCTGCCGCGATGCCTTGCGCTCGACCTGTCCGTCGACACGCACCTTGCCCTCGAGCACCAGCGCCTGGGCGCGGGTGCGGCTCTCGGCGAGGCCGCGTTCCACCAACGCGAGGTCAAGCCGTCTTCGCATGGGAACGGATCGGGAACCGGTCAGCGCGCAGTCTTGGCGTGGGCGAGCTTCCAGGCCTCGACGAGCGTGTAGTACTTGACGAGAAAGTTGTCGACGTAATGCGGCTCGGCATGACCGGCCTTCATCCAGTCGAGATACTGCTGCACCACCATGCCGAAGTGCGCCTCGTGACCGACGTCATAGGCCTTGGGATAGGTGATGCGCCAGACGCCCGCGTCATCCGTCCGCTCGCAGCCGACGCCCGGCCGGCGCGTCGCGATGCGCGCAAGCGCCTGAGCGAGGGCGGTCTCGGTCGCCGCCGCGTCGCCACGAGCGCGCACATAGAGGACGGGCTTGAAGCCCTCCTTCGCGCCCTGGCGGATGAACACCTCGGCCTTCGTGCCGCGCATGAGCGAGTAGTGGGTGTCGCCCGTGCCCTTCGGCGCCTCGAAATCCCAGCGCACGGACACCTTGCACGTGACGCCCTTGAGGCGCCAGACGAACTCGCCGTTCGCGTCCACCGGCAGCGTCTCCTTGATCTCGCAACCCGTCGACCGGCGGAACTGCTCCGGCGTGATCAGCGTCGGCCAGGTGCGTGCGCGCAGCATCTCGACGTCAGACTTCGCGAGGCGGACGCCGGGGAAGGCCTCCCACTGGACCTGGTCGACGAGATGGGTGGTGACATCGACGATGCCCTCGCCCTGCACCTTCGTGTCGTAGTACCAGGCGGGACGCTTCAGCGGCGACCCGTTGACGAGCTTGAAGAAGTGGTGCACGGACTCCTTGGTGATCGCGGGGTCGTCAGGCGTACCGCGATCCTGCTCGCCGTAGAGGTCGCGATCCATCGTCAGCTCGCGCTGGAGGGCAGTGGTGATCTCGTTGCGGCCGGTCATGATGTCCGCGAAGAAGAGTCCCTTCCTCTCGGCCAGACGCGCGGCGCGTTCGGTCTTGGCGAACACCTCGGGGGTGATGGCCATCGGCTTGTCCGCGAGCACGTTGACACCCGCCTCGATAGCGGCGAGGGCGTAGTCGCCCTTGAGATCGTTCTTGCCTGCGAGAATCGCGATCGGGTGAGCGCCGAGCTCACCCGCGCGTGCCGCGGCGGTGAACTTCGTAAGGTAGTCGGGCCCGCGGTAGACACTCTCGCGCCAGGCGGTGGGGCTCTCCGACCGCGTGTTGAAGCTCTCGATCAGCGCGAGGTGGGCGTCGAGCTCCGCGCCTGCGGGCGCGAACACGCGCACCTCGGGCGCGATCTCCGCGTACGAGCGCTTCTGCACGAGCGCCGCATGAAAGTGCCCCGGATCGATGGTCACGAGACTGATGGTTGTCGCCAGCATGATTGTCGTCATTTCTGCTCCGTTGTGATCTGCCTGAAGAACGCCTCGACGCCCGCGCGCTCCTCCGCCGAATCAGGGAAGAGCCAGGTGCCGAGGAAGAGGAAGATGACGGTGGCGACGGAGGTCGCCGGGAATATCCAGACCATCTCGCGGAGGAACAAGAGATCTTGGTTCGCGCCGACGACGAAGATCGCGAGCCCCGTCACAATGCCGCCTACGAGGCCCACCATCCCGGCACGCTTCGAGAAGTCTTTGACGAAGATGCCGCAGAGCATCGGAATCGCAATCGGAGGCAGGAAGACGCCGAACACCTTGTTAGAGAGGTTGAAGAGATCGTCCGCCCCTTGCGCGTACTGCATGACGAAGGTGAGACCGACGACCAGCCCGCCGACGAGAATGGTCGCGACGCGCGCAGCCACCATGCGCCGCGCCGCCGTCGCCGCCCGATCGATCTTGAGGTAGAGCTCGTTCACCATCACCGCCGCGGCGGCATTGAAATTGCCCGCAAGCGAGCTCATCGTCGCCGAGAACATCGCCGCGATCACCATGCCGATCATTCCCGCGGGCAGCACCTCGCGGCAGAGGGTGGCGTAGACGGCGTTCATCGCGTTCGCGTCATTGAGGTCAAGGTTCGGCAGGAAGACGCGCGCGGCCATCGCCGGGAAGAAGAAGAGCGGCGGCCCGACGAAGAGAAGCGTCGCCACGAGATACGCCATCTTCTTCGCGTCCTTCTCGCTCTTCGTCGAGTAGTAGCGCTGCACGAGCGACCAATTCGTCGAGAGGGTCGACCCCACGCAGCAGAAGAAGACGAGCATGTAGACCCACGTGTACTGCCCATTCGTGAAGGCGAAGAAACCCGTCGGCACCTTGTCGAGGAAAACGTTGAAGCCATGGACAAGACCGCTCCCACCATCGAGACCCGCCAGCAGCCCGAGACAGAGGAACGGCAACGTGAAGACGACGACGAGGATGACGAGGAACTGGATGAAATCGCACGTCAAGGTCGCCTTCAGGCCGCCGAGAAAAGTATAGAGCACGATGATGAGACCCGAGATGCAGATCGACCAGAAGAGAGGGAAGCCCATCCCCACCCCGACGACCGTACCGATCGCCAGGAGTTTCAGCGCGTTGTCCAGAAGCTGCATCGGCAACCCGAGAATCGCGAGCGTGCGGCACATTCCCGGCGTGTACCGCTCGGCGATGTAGTCGATCGGGCTCCCCTTCGCCGCGCGTCGCCAGCGGACGGCAAGGAACCACGCCCCCAGGAGGACGGCCGGCACCGAGAGCCAGCTCACCGTCACCGGAACCCACCCGAACTTGTACGCGAGCGCCGAGTACATCACGAACGCCAGCGCCGAGAAGCTGTTCATGTAGAACGAGACGCC
>CACYCW010000113.1 GCA_902773015.1 uncultured bacterium | reverse complement strand
GTCGCCGAGGTGGTAGTGGGCGACGTGGCGGATGCGGTAGATGACGGGATCGCGGAAGTGGATGTTCGGCGAGGCCATGTCGATCTTCGCCCTGAGGCACCACTCGCCGTCGGCGTACTTGCCGTCGCGCATCTCGTGGAAGATCCTGAGGTTGCGCTCCGGGTCGGTGTCCCGCGAGGGAGATGGCGTGCCGGGCTTCTCGGGGACGCCGCGATACGTCTTCCACTCCTCCTGCGTCAGGTTGCAGCAATAGGCCTGGCCGGCCTTGATCAGGTTCTCCGCGATCTCGTACATCTTGTCGAACATGTTCGACGCATTGTAGAAGCCGGGCTCGCCGGCATCGCCGGGCCCCGACCACTGGAAGCCGAGCCAGTTGATGTCGCGCTTGATGTTCTCGGCGTACTCGTCGGACTCCTTGGTCGGGTTCGTGTCGTCGAGACGGAGGTGACATTCGCCGTTGAACAGCTTGGCCATGCCGAAGTCGACGCAGACGGCCTTGGCGTGGCCGATGTGGATGTAGCCGTTGGGCTCCGGCGGGAAGCGGGTGACGACCTTTCCGCCGGTCTTGCCGTCGGCGACGTCCTGCTCAATCCACTGACGAAGGAAATGTCGGGAGGTGTCTGATTCGTTCATAGGGAATATATTATACCAAAATTTCCCCCGCGCGGAGCGCATACCCAATTGCGACCGTCAGGGGCCTAGGGCGAATTCGGGATGCGACCGAGAAAGACCCTGTCGAAGCCGCACTCCTTGCCTGGGCCGGGATGGGGTGCGTAGCGGCGCAAGTCGGCCGGGGTGATCGGGCCCCACTCCCAGCCGAAGGAGACCACCTTCTTGCGCTCGACCGGCCAGGACATTGGCCGGGCATCGTCCGCCAGCGCGCCAGCGCCGACTACCGCCGCGAGGGCACTCATCAGAATCATCTTCATCTTAAGTCACCTTATCACCGACCCGGGCTACCTGAAAAGGATCAGGGCGCCTAGCTTACGTCAGTATGATATCACAACGACGACGGGAAATGCAACGGGAAATCCTGCCTCGCTCGTGGTGCGATTTGTGCATTTTCGCCGAATTTGGAAAGTGCCGCTTTCAATCTACGGTTGAAGCCGACTCCGTTTATCCGCAGATCAAGCGGCCGACCTTCGGCAGTTTGCCTATGGCGATGCTGATCAAGGAGGCGCAGACGAAGGAGATGAACGCGGTCGCGACGATCGCCACCGGCGTGGGGCAGTGCGGACGGATGACGCCTAACACCGCGAGCAGCACGAACATGTGCAGCAGATAGGTGCCGTAGCTCGCCTCGGAAAGCGGACGGACGACGCGACGATAGAACGCGCCCTCCGCCGTGAACTTGCGGAAGACCAGAAACGCCGCGATCACCGCGCTGGCCACGCCGAGCGAGCAGTACTCGATGCTCATCTCCAGATCGACCGCGAACGCATAGGGTGCCGAGCACGGAAATTTCGGAATGCGCAGGAGGAATCCGCCGCCAATGATGGCTACGCCGAACAGCCAGAGCGGCGATGCAATCGCAAGCGTGCGCCGCCACGAGAGTTCGGGCGCGAACTTCCGGAACCAGAGACCGAGCAGCATGTAACCGATAAACCCGCTCACGTAGTAGAACGTGCCGAACATGTTCCACGGGCACTCGCCGTAGAGGAACGGAACCGAGCCGAACGACGGCGCGCCGTAGAGCGCCGTCCAGATGCGCCGCAGATAGGGGAACAGGGTCGTGACGAGCCAGAGGATCAGCCAGCCGCGCAATTCACATTTGGTGACCTTCTCCGCCCACGGCGAGAGCAACGGCATGAGCAGGTAGAGCCCCAGCAGCATGGGGACGAACCAGAGGTGTCCGCCGGCGTCCGGGAAGTTGAAGCACGCCTTCCCCCAGCTGTCGCCGAACCACCAGATGTAGGCTGCGGCCCAGACGAGGAAGGGCACCGCGACCCGCACCAGCCGCCGCCGGAAGAAATCACCCGTCGGTTTCGTGACCGGGAAAAGCAGATAGCTGGACGTCATCACGAATAGCGGCACGCTCACGCGGCAGATGCATTCCACGACCGTCACACAGAGCGCATCCCACGTGCTGGCGATGAACGTTCCCTCTTCGCCGCCGAGATAGAACGGTTCGGCGGAATGAATGCACATCACCATAAAGCAGGAGACTACCCGCAGATAGTCAAGAAAGACGATCCTCTTCCTGTCGTTCATTCGGTTTCTCCGTTGAGCGTTGTTACGTACGCATCGTTCGAAATCTTATTCCAGTTCCAGAAGCCAGACGCGCGGGCGTTCGGAATGGAGCGTGAACCGGTCGGCGTCCTTCGCGACGATTTCACCGGTGAACAGGTCAGTCGCCTTCTTCGCCGGCGCTTCGAGCTTGACCTCGGCGACGCCGGACTGGTCGATCTGTCCGTGCATGACGCACGACTCCATCGGAATCAGCGTCTCCTTCCCGGAGAAAACCATCAGGAGCCGCGAATTGCGCCGCACGAGGAAGCCGGGCTTCGTATACGCATGGCAGCCGGCCTCGGCGAAGAGCGACGCCCAGGCCTCGCAGCTGCGGAGCGGCGCCCCCGAGAAGACCGAGACCGATCCGTCCGTCAACCGCTTGCGCGCGAACGCGACCGACTTGTCGTCGCTCCACCGCGCCCGCATCTCCACAGCCGCGTCCGTGCAACTCACCCGCGGCGAGATCGGCTTCAGGTCCAGCGGCGGGTACGGCTTGAGCCGGAACTGCCGGAACTGCTTGAAGCCGTAGTCCGAGCCGTCCGCATACTTGCCGTTGAGCGGCACGGCGTTCGTCGTCGCCGTGAGCTCCATGCCCGTGAGCTCGGACATCGACGCGTCGCTATAGCCCTTCTCGGTGCGCAATCCGGGCGCGTAGAACCAGATGGCCGTCGAGCCCGGACGCCGCGCCTTCTTCGCCGCCGCCTTCAGCGCCGGCGTCGCCTCGGTGGTGTTGAGGAAGACGACCGCGCGGTAGTCGCGCTTGGCGTTCACGAAATCCTCCGGGGCGTAGAGGTCGTATGCGTAGCCGGAGAAGTTGAGCGTCTGCAGGGGGTAGGTGAGCAGGTTGTCGCCCATCGGCGCCGCGACCGATTGGAAGGCGCTGCCGTCCTTCCAGGCCTCGTTCGGGTCGAAGACGACCGCCACGTCGGCTGCCGGAACGGGCGGCGCGGCGAAGAGGCTCCGCCAGATCGCGCCGGCGGACGCGAACGGGTCGAGCGCTTCGGGGCAGTTGAACCACTTCGGCCGGCCGAAGTCGATCGAGTAGGCTCCGCTGCCGTTCATCAGCGCGTTCGCGACGAACTTCGAGACGGCCGCGCGGGTCTCCTCCGGAGAGCGGCACGTCCACCAGTATTCGCCCGATCCGTCCTCGCCAGCCTTGTGCGTGCGCACGTCGCCCTCGATGAGCGAGAGCTTGCCGTAGCGGTGGAAGACGCTGGTGAGGTTGCGGTGCAGTCCGTCCGTCAGGTTGTAGCCTCGCGTCGTCGCCTGCATGAAGTCGATGTACGGCGAAGCAAGCACGCGTTCGAAACACGCCGTCGAGCCCTCCTGCGTATAGGAGAGGATCGTGTAGCCGAAGTAGACGCCCGCGAGGGCGCCGGGGAAGGCATTCTTCACGGAACGCCCGAAGGCGATCTGCCAGTCTCCGTGCTCGCGGTGGTAGGCGGTGTAGTAGTCGTCGAGGCGGCGGTCGCGGGGATCGGAGAGGTTGCGCACGTACGCCCCCGACCCGAGGCGCGCGTCGCGGTCGGGAACGGCGGCCGTCGCCAGCGTCACGTCGGGATCTCCCCACGCCGTCTGCAGCGCCTCATCAGTCTTGTACTTCTCAGCAAGAAACCGGCGGAACGCCTCTGTCATGCGCAGTCCCGTGTCCGGCATGCAGTGCGCGCCGTAGGCCATGCCGTCGCTCGAAGGGCCGAATCCCGCAACGACGCCGATGATGCGCCGTCCCCACGGCCTGGACCGGAAGTAGGCTCCCGCCTGGGCAAGAAAGCGCCCCACTTCCTCTCGGTAGGCCTTCGACGCGAAGGACGGGGCAATCGGCGTGGCGGCGTAGTTCCCGAGGTCGTGACTCCTGGACGGCTTCGCGAAGCCGACGCGCTCTTCCGGATGGCACATCAGCCAGTTCTTGTATGAGCTAATCTCCGTGTGATAGCTGAGGAAAAAGTAGGCGTCGGGGTTCAGCGCAAGGATGCGCCGCATCTGAAGGTCCCACTTCGCGAGATGGACGTTCTCATACCCGTTCGTCGCCCCGACGACGTAGAGGTCGGGCAACCCGAGGTAAAACAGCTTGATGCCGCGCCGGCTGAAGCTCTCCAGCAGCACGTCGCGATCGGGCGACCAGGTCAGCACCGTGGAGGCCCGGAACGGAGGATACACCGTCCCGTTCACCTCGATGCCCGGCGTCGTGCCGTGGTAGACGATCCGCACCTTCGGCTCGGCCGGCTCGGCGAGAAGCCGTGACTCGGGGAAGCCGCGCCCGAGCTGCCGCTTGTACGCCGCGTACTCCGCCGCCGAGCAGAACTGCTCGTCGATGTCGCCGTAGCGGCTCCAGGGCGCCAGGCGCGCGTCGCCCTCGTTCCAGCACGGCCCCCACGACGAATCGTCGAAGTCGACGGACTGCCACCCGGCCGGCGGCGCCGCCGGGCCCGTTCCGCGGCAGGCCGCCGCGTCGGACACGACCTCCTGCACCCGCCCGTCGGCGTATTCGATTTCGCCGCGCACGATCGCCCCGAAGCAGAACTGGCGTCCGGGCGGATCCTGCATGCGCCAGTTCGCGATCGCGATGACGTTCCGCCCTTGGACAAGCCACCGCGTCACGTCGCCGCCGCGCGCCTTCTGGTGCTCGCTCAGCGTCCGGAAGCGCGGCAGCGTGCCAAATGACAGCGGACGGCCGTTGAGCCAGACGCCCCGACCTCGCTCGTTGATCCACCACACCTCGGCCTTCTTCACCTTCCCCTTCACCTCGAACGAAAGGCGGATGTGCGAGTTGGACGGCGAATCGTCGCGGCACGTGCCCGTGTAGATCCACTGCGCCGCGGAGATGCTCGCTGGCATCTCCTCCACCGGAATCGGAGCTTCGGCACCGGCCGCGCTCATCGCAGCGCAGCCCAGAATGACAATCAACCTCTTCATGGTTTCTCTCTCATGAGGATTCTGACGGGGCCGTAGAGCCCGCTTTCGTTGTTCTCCTGGTCGTAACGGGCCTGGCGGATGTCGTAGCCCGAGCGCGGCGGAAAGTCGCGGGCGATCCGGTCCCGCACGGTGCCCGGGGCAAGGGCGTTCGCGAGCGTGTTGCCGACGGTCACCTCGAGTACGTTCCGTCCGGCGAGCAGGGTGACGGGCCAGCGGAATGGGCCGAGGAACTTCGCGGGTAGCTCGACGCCGTTGAGCTTCGCGGAACACGCCCACTTGACGTTCCCGAGGTCAAGCACTGCGTCAACGGCGTCGGCCTTGAACTCGTTGCGGTAGACGGCCGTGCCGCTGAAATCATAGCCGAGCGCCGGCCGCCAGTCGCCGAGCCTTGCCGGCACGGCGTCCGCGGCAACGGCGGCGACCTCGAGGTCGCGCTTGCCGGCGAAGTGCCGCGTGCGCGCGCGGAGCGTCCAGCCGTCGGAGAGATTGAGCAGCCCCTTCGCCGTCGGACCGGCCCCGGGCGCGGGCTGCGCCTCGACGGGCGCGCCGACAACGAAGATCGCCGAACCGCACGAACCGAACCGCCACGTGAACCGGCCGTCCGAGGCGTCAACGGCAACGAAGCGCTCCGTCGCCGGATCGCAGCAGACGACCGGCCCCTTTTCGGCGAAGGTGATCTCGAGATCCTCCGTCGGATGGAGCGCCTCGTTCACTAGGAAGTAGAGCGTGCGGTCGCCCGAGACCCGCTTCAGGACGCGGATGTCCTCGCTGAAGAGGCCGCGCACGCCGCAGGTGCGCGGCGCCGCCGCCACCTCGGAGCCAGTCAGCACGCGGCCACCGACCTTCCGGAAATCCTCGATTTTCGCGCGCGCCGCGGCAGACATCCGCCCCCACGCCGGCACGACGACCGTCGAGTAGCTCGCCTGCCCCATCCGAAGGGCTCCGCCCGCGACCGTCGCCTCTGCGAAGACCGTGTCGTCCGCGAAGTCGAAGTCGGTGTTCTGGCGATCGAGGCACGCGGCGACCGCCTCCTGAAGTTTCGCAGCGGTTCCCGCCACGGCGCCGCCCGTCCAGAACGACCGCTGGTCATAGTGCACCACGATCTCCGCCGCGCTCCGTCCGCGGCCGAGCATCGCTCCCGTGCGGTGCAGGTACTCGAAGAGCGGGCGCTGGAATTCCCAGAGCGGCGAGGCCGGGCCGAAGTGCGGCTCGAAGAGCGTCATCCACTGCCCCGCCGTCGAGAGCGCCATGTAGCCGAAGATGAACGTGTTGACGCCGCGCACGAGCTGGTAGTTCAGCACCCACATCATCTCCGCGGGAGACATCGAGTCGCCGTAGATGCCGAAGCTCTCGGAGAGCACGTAGCGCCCGCCGTTGTAGTGCGCGGCCGACGCCGCGAACCTCGGGAACGGCACCTGCCGCCCCGCCGTCGACACCGACGCCGGCCAGAGCTGGCGCCAGATCACGTCCACGCCCGGCACGTCCATCGCGCGCAGCGACTTGAGCAGGTTGCCGTAGCCGTACCGCACGCCGTACGACGGATCGTCTTCGCCGTCCAGATGCCCGCCCGACAGCAGCCCGTTCGCCCGGCACCAGTCGCGGACCGGCAGCATGAAGCGCTCCACTAAGAGGTCGCCCAGGACCTCCATGTAGTCCACCCGCATCTCGACGGCGCGTCCCGTCGTGTCGTAGCGCGACTTGATCACTTCCTCGATATGTGGCCAGATGTCGTACCCCTTGCGTTTCTGAAACTCCTCGCGCATGTCCGAGCACCAGTTCATGATCGGCCACCAGTGCGGCTGGCCGGTGCCCGGCTCGTCCATGAACGCGAACTTGACCGTCTTGCCGAATTCCCCGCCGATGCGCTTCTTCAGCCGCTCGTGCGTGATCTCGAGAAACCGCTCCGTCGCGCCGGGCTCGATCATGCTCGGATAGTTCGCCCGCCCCTCGCCGTACTCCTCGACGGAGCGATGCAGCGGCTCGTCGCCGTGCCGGCCGAAGCCGATGCGCTGCTGACGAAACTTCCCCTCGTGATCGCTCGCGGCGACCAGACCCGCCGCGCCGCCCGACGGCCACCCGCCCTCGTCGTAGAGCCACGAATGCATGCCGAGCGACTTCGCCTTCTCGACGGCCCTGCCGTAGAGCTCGATATACTCCGGCGTGAGATACCCCGGCGTAAGCGACGACGCGAACTTGCCGGGACGGAACTCCTTCGGGAACGGGTGGATGCAAACGTTCATGAGTCCGTTCGACGCCATCGCCTCAAGCTGGGCGTCAAGCGTCGCCGGCTCCAGCTTCGCGTTCCACATCCAGAAGAAAGCGGGCGAGTATTCCGCGCCCGGACTGCGGAACGCCTCGGGCGTGAACTCGCTCGCGGCACCTTCTGTGCACGCGACGAATGCAAGAACGCAACACGCACCGGCAATTGTCGGCCCCATGTTCTTCAGCCTCGGCATAATCGTTTTTCCTCTGATGAATTGAGCAGTGATTGTCAGCGGATGATCTCCAGCAGCTACGCATGGGGCAGATCGGCGTTCAGGGTGAAGACGTCGGTATCCATCGCGCCCGCCGCGGCACGAGACGACCTCAAGGAAGCGATCTGTCGCCTTCACATGGTAGCCGACCGGCAGATAGGCGTGAACGCCCGCCGCGTCAAAGAGCTCGCGCCAGCGGGCGACACGGTCGATCAGAAAACTAACAAACACCGTCGCCGACCGTCACCGTCGCGCCCGCAGGGATGTGCACGACATCGCCCGCGCCAGGCTTCGACCCCTCCTCGTAGCTCGCGCCGACATTCCAGTCAGTCGAACCGTTCTTGATATGGAAATCCGCCGCAACGACGATTCCGGTGGCAAGTACGAACGCGGCTGCTGCGAATATCTGCTTCATGACATACGCCTCCGAGGTTCAACTACGGCAATTGCATCAAGAATCCTACCGCTTGCACATGAGCGGGACCGGGGACAGGCCCTCGGGGCGATCGTAGAGCTCGCAGTGACAATCGCCGAGGTGCTTCACCTTGAAGCCGTTCGCCTTGTACTCCTCGTAGTTGAAGGCGTTGAGCTCGTCGATGGCGATCTGGTGGAACTTGTCG